>CALAKR010000473.1 GCA_937923225.1 uncultured Aquabacterium sp.
ACCTCAGCAACGAAGCGCTGATCAAGGAACAGTACAAGGGCGTGCGCCCCGCGCCCGGCTACCCGGCCTGCCCCGACCACAGCGCCAAGACCGACCTGTTCGCCGTGCTCAAGGCCGACGAGATCGGCATGACGCTGACCGAAAGCCTGGCCATGAACCCGGCCTCCAGCGTCAGCGGCTTCTACATCGGCCACCCCGACTCCGTCTACTTCAACGTCGGCGAGATCGGCGAGGACCAACTGGCCGACATGGCCGCGCGCCGGGGCATGGACATCGAGGAACTGCGCAGGCTGCTGGCGCCGAATCTTGGGTGATCGCTGGCTGGCCACGTCCGGTCAGCTGCACAATATTTCGCTATTTTGGACAAAATCATTTGTCTTCGGCTTTAATAGCGAAATGCCGCGCAAACCGCCCGTCGTCTTTCCGCAGGAGCAGCGCCTGCTTTCCGAACTCGGGGAGCGGCTGCGCCTTGCGCGCAAGAGGCGCAAGCTGAGCAACGAGGTGGTGGCGCAGCGCGCGGGGCTTTCGAGGACCACGGTGTACAAGGTCGAGTCCGGCGATCCCGGTGCCACGCTGGGGTCCTACGTCCGGGTACTGGCCGTGCTTGGACTTGAAGGCGATCTTGGCCAGCTTGCGGCGGACGACCGGGTGGGGCGCAAGCTGCAGGATCTGGCGCTGGAGCCAGTGCCGGTGGCAAAGCGCCACAAGACCAAAGCGGCATCGGTCGCAACGCCTGAAGATTCGGCATGAGCAAGCAGGACAACGCCCTGGAAGTCTGGCTGGACGACGATCTCGGCCCTGCCTGCCAGGTCGGCACCCTGGCCCATGACCGTGGCCATATCCGCTTTCACTACGACCGCGGCTGGCTCAAGGACCCTCGTGCCTTCGCTCTGGATCCGGACCTTTCCCTGGACGAGCATCCCTTTTTCCCAAAGCCCGAGTTGGGCAACTTCGGCATCTTCCTGGACTCGTCTCCCGACCGCTGGGGCCAGACGCTCATGAAGCGCCGTGAGGCGCTGCAGGCCAAGGACGAACGGCGGCCTGCCCGCACCCTCTATGCCTGGGACTTCCTCATTGGCGTACAGGACCAGACGCGTCAGGGCGCACTGCGCTTTCGTCGGCCGGGCACGGAGACCTTTCTTGGCGACGAGAAAATGGCGGCGCCACCGGTGACGACCCTGCGCGAGTTGGAGGCGGTGGCCTACCAGCTCAGCAGCCGGCGTATTGACGACCTTGACGCGCTGCGCAAGTGGCTTGCCGTGCTCGTCGCGCCAGGAGCCTCTCTGGGTGGGGCGAGGCCGAAGGCCAACTTCACGCAGGCTGATGGCTCGCTGTGGATTGCCAAATTTCCCGCCCGCGACGATGACCGCGACATCGGGGCCTGGGAGTATGTCGTTCACCAACTGGCCCGAAAGGCCGGCGTGTATGTGCCCCCTGCCAAGCTGATCCAGTTCAACAACGGCTTGCACACCTTCTGTGTGCAAAGGTTTGACCGTGCGCATGGTGCGCGGCGGTTCTACGCCTCGGCGATGACGCTGCTGCGCAAGGCGCACAGCGAAGGTACGAGCTATCTGGAACTGGCCCAGTTCATCCGGTCCCAGGGCGATGCCGGGCATGCGGATGCCGACCTGGCGCAGCTGTTCCGGCGCGTGGCGTTCAACGTCGCCGTTGGCAATCGCGACGATCACCTGCGCAATCACGGCTTCGTTCTGGGCAGGACAGGGTGGTGCCTCGCCCCGGCGTTCGATGTCAATCCGAACATCGACAAGGCCGAGCATGTCTTGAACATCGACGACATCGACAACCGGCCCAGCCTGGAGACGGTTCTCGGCACGGCGTCGTTCTACGGACTTGACCGCAACCAGGCCCGGCAGATACTGGACGAGGTCGCGGCGGTGGTCGATGGATGGCAGGCTGCTGCGCGCAGGATCGGCATCGCCAGTGCCGATATCCAGCTGTCGGAATCCGCCTTTTCGGCCCATGCGGAGTTCCGGGCTTCCGCCGGTTAGCGGCAAGAACGCTTACTTGTCAGTCCAGGGCGCGGACTTCCACAGCGCCGAGAAGTCCGCCGTGGCCTTGTCCAGGCGGGTCTTCCAGGCCGTGCCCTCCACATAGTCCATCTCGGTGAACTGCTGGCGCATCTGCTTGTGGAACTCGGGATCGGCCGCGATGGCGCGCAGGGCCTCGGTCAGTCGCTGCTGCACGGCAGCGGGAAGGCCGGCCGGTGCCACGATGCCGCGCTCCGAATTGAACACCAGCTTCACGTTCTGCTCGTTGAAGCTGGGCACGTTGGGCGCCAGGCTGGAGCGCGCGGGGCTGGCCTGGGCCAGGATGCGCACCTTGCTCTCGAAGGGCATGACCTCGCCCAGGTTCATGCCGCCAATGGTCACATGGCCGCCCAGCACCGCCGTGCGCAGCGGGCCCGCGCCGTTGTAGGGCACGTGGTTCAGCCGGGTGCCTGTCAGGCGCTCGAACAGCACCATGGCCAGGTGGTCATCGGTGCCCACGCCCGTCGATCCGTAGCTGATCTCGCCGGGCCGGGCCTTGGCGTCTGCGATCAGGTCGGCCAGGTTCTTGTACTGGCTGTCCGCCATCACGCTGAAGGCGCTGGGGTCGCGCACCAGGTTGGCGATATAGGTGAAGTCCGCCGGCTTGAACTGCGTGCGCCGCTCAATGGGCAATGTGACCAGACCTGGCATGTTCGTCATGCCGATCACATGACCGTCTGGCGCAGCCTTGGCCACATAGGCCAGGCCCAGCTCGCCCGAGG
>CALAKR010000474.1 GCA_937923225.1 uncultured Aquabacterium sp.
ATTGGTTGTCGGCGATCGACCTGGACCCCACCTCGTCGTGGTTGGCCATGGGGACGCGTGCGCTCGGCTCAGAGCCCTGGCTGCTCCTTGACGCCAATGAAGTCGACGAGCTCCAGTTGCGCACGGAACTGATCGCCCAGCGTCGAGGCGAAGTGATCTGCGGGCCGGCGTCGGCGACCGGTGCCATCGCCGAGACGCTGGCGCCCATACTGGCCGCACGCGGCCTGCTGCTGGTGGGCCTGGACATCATCGGCGACCGCCTGACCGAGATCAACGTGACCAGCCCGACGTGCTTTCAGGAGATCACGCAGCAGACCGGCTGGGATGTGGCGGCGCGCTTCATCGACGCGTTGGAGCAGCAGGTGACGCTGGCGCGCTGAAGGTGTCCAGCAGGCCCAGGCGATGGGCCTCGAACACGGCCTCGCTGCGCGAGTGCACGGCCAGTTTGCCGTAGAGCTTCTTGATGTAGGTCTGCACCGTGTGCACGGTGATGCCCTGCTGGCGTGCGATCTCCGCGTACGAGAAGCCCCGCGCGATGAACTCCAGCACCTCCTGCTCGCGGCGCGAGAGCGTCACGGGGGCGGCGTCATCGCCCTCCTGCCCGGCTGCGCCTTCAGCAGGCAACGCAGTGACTTGCGCTGCGGCCTCATCATGCGTGGCAGTTCGCCCGCGCGACAAAGGCTGCATGCGCCGCAGCAGGTGCCGCGCGATCATCGGCGAAATGGGCGATGCGCCCTGCTTGACGGCCAGCAGCGTCTGCGCGATGTCGGCGGCGTCATCGTCCTTGTGCACATAGCCCACGGCGCCGGCTTCGATGCTCGCAACCACGTTCTCTTCATCGCCGAACATGGAGACGACCAGCATGTCGCAGGCCGGCCAGCGGGCATGCACCTCGCGCATCAAGGTGAGGCCACTGCCGTCGGGCAGGCCCAGGTCGATCAGCAGCAGGTCAGCATCGTTGGCCTGGAACCAGGCACGGGCCGGCGCCAGGGTCGAGAAGGCGCCCGCCAGCGACAGGCCCGGATGGGCCTGCACGCAGGATTCGAGGAATTCGCGGTGCTGGTGGTTGTCCTCCACCACCACGACGCGCCACACGCTGTTGCCGACGGTGTTCATGCCGCCGAGGATAAGGCAGATGCGGGCTGGCCACTGCGCGGCAGGCTCAGGCGCAGCTCCAGGCCGCCCTGCGTGGGCACCAGGAACTCCAGCCGCGCCCCGATCACCGAGGCCCGTCCCTGCATGGTCTGCAGGCCATGGCCCGAGGCCTTGGGCGATGTATGCCAGCCCCGGCCGTTGTCGATCAGGCTCAGGCGCAGGTGGTCGTCGAACACGCGCGCCGACAGCACCAGCCGCGTGGCGCCCGAGTGCTGCAGCACGTTGGACAGGCCCTCGAACAGGATGTACTGCAGCTGGCGCAGCACGGGCGGCTGGCCCGGCGGCCAGGGCGGCAGGTCATCGACATCCCACACCAGCTCCAGCCCGGCGGCCTTCAGGCGCGGCGTGAGGCGGAAGCGCCAGCTGGCCAGCAGACCCACCACATCGCCCGGCTGCAGCGACATGGCGTCGATCGACAGCTTGAGCTGGTCCAGCGAATCGCGCAGCGTCTGCGTGACCAGGGGTACATCGACCTCGCCCTGCGGCGTGGCCGTGAGCTGTCGCAAGGCCGACGTGAGGTGCGCGCCCACGCCATCGTGCATGTCCTTGAGGATGCGGCTGCGCTCGGCCGACACGGCCTGGGCGCTTTCCAGCGCGGCCAGGCGTTCGAAGCTTTCGCGCAGGGCCTGCTCGCGCTCGGTCACGCGGCTGGCCAGCCCGGCGTTCAGGTCGGCCAGGGCCTGGCGCGAGCGGGCGTAATCACCCACCAGGATCATGAAGGTGCAGGCGATCATCACCGGCCCGGCCGCCGGCAGCCAGTACACCTCGTCGAAGGGCAGGCTGCCGATCTGCACCATCACGTCGTGCGCACCGGCCGGCACCAGCAGGCCGCAACCCAGCACCAGCCAGGCGCCATCGGGGCGGCGCGCGCGCAGCACATGGCCGATGGCCGCCACCATGCCGGTCAGGGCCAGGGCATAGATCAGCGCGAACACCAGGGCCGTGATCTCGAAGCGCGGGAAGAACACGTAGTAGGCCGGCAGCAGCACCATCAGGGTGATGACGAAGCGCTCCACCCAGGGCCAGGGCCGCTCGGTGAAGCGGAAGAAGAAGGCCGTGAGCGCCAGCTGGTACCAGACCGTGGCGGTGTAGCTCAGGCGCTCCCACACCCGCAGGTCAAAGAAGGGTGTCGGGCTGATGAGCATCAAGGTGCTCACGCCCCAGAACAAGGCCGAGGCGCCCATGAAGCCGAAGGCCGACTGCGTGCGGTCGCGCAGCCACACCGTCACCATCACCAGGCCCAGCGTGATCATGGCCACGTGCGCGATCTGCACGCCGTCGACCTGGGCCCACTTGCGGTGTTGGTAGACAGAGGCCACCTGATCCACCGGGCCGATCTGGATGGGGGCCAGCCCATTGCGGGCCTGGTAGCCGCTGGCCACGCGTACGTGGATGACGTTGTCGCCCGGCTTCCAGAGGTTGGAGGGCACGTTGAACAGCAGGGGCACGTACCAGTGCCGTGTGACCGGGTCGGCCATGGAGCCGGTGTAATCCAGCGCCACGCCGTTGACCCACACCTGCGCGTTCATCACCACGCGCGGCAGGTAGATGGCCCAGGAGGCCTGGGGGGTGGCGGGCAGCGTCACCCGAAAGCGGTACCACATCGAGCCCTCGAAGCCCGGATGCGTGTCCTTCCAGCGGTGCGGCAGGTGCACGTGCAGCCAGGGCGCGGCGTCATCCGGCGGCAAGCCGGGCTGCAGTTCGGCCAGCAGGCAGGCTTCGGGCAGCACCGTGACCTGGTCTTGCGGCAGATCCACCCACGGGTGCACCACGGCGGCGGCACGCGCCTCGGCCTGGGTATCCGTTGGCGCCGCAGCCTGCGCCATGCGCACCGGTACCGCGATCAGCAACATGGCGAACGACAGCACCGCCCAGAGCAGCAGCCCCAGGCGGTCGATGGTCCGGCGTCCTCCCACGCAGGCCCGGCGCTGAAACCGAGATCGATCGTGCATGGCCGAGATTGTGACCTCCTCAGGCGCCCGGCGCACCCCCAGGCTTCCAGGGAATTGGCGTCCAACCCGCCGATGCGGCGACAATCGGGGATTCGGCGGCCCGCCGGCCTCGCGGCCCAGCCCCTGGCCCGCGGCCTGTCTTTCACGTTTTTCCAGCCTTCTCCCCTTTGCCCACACCATGGCCGTTCTGACCCTCAGCCAGGCCCAACTGGCCTTCGGCCACGTTGCCCTGCTCGACAACGCCGCCTTCTCGCTCGAAACCGGCGAGCGCGTCGGCCTGATCGGCCGTAACGGCACGGGCAAGTCCTCCTTGCTCAAGATCCTGGCCGGCCTGGAAAAGCCGGACGATGGCCAGTTGCAGCTGCAAAGCGGCACCGAGCTGGCCTACGTGCCGCAGGAGCCCGATTTCGCCCCGGGCGCCACCGTGTTCAGCACCGTGAGCGAAGGCCTGGGCGAGGTGCGCAGCCTGCGCGAGCGCTTCGAGGCCCATGCGGATGGCGAGGATCTGGATGCGCTGATGACCCAGATCGAGGCCCGCAACGGCTGGAACTGGGAGCAGCGCGTGGACGAGACCCTGCAACGCCTGCGCCTGTCACCCGAACTGCCCATCGAGGGCCTGTCCGGCGGCACCAAGAAGCGTGTGGCCCTGGCCCGCGCCCTGGTGGTCAGCCCCGACGTGCTGCTGCTCGACGAGCC
>CALAKR010000475.1 GCA_937923225.1 uncultured Aquabacterium sp.
ATCTCCCACGATCGCTGGTTCCTGGACCGCATCTGCACGCACATCCTGGCCTGCGAAGGCGACTCGCAGTGGTTCTTCTTCGATGGCAACTATCAAGAGTACGAAGCCGACAAGAAGAAGCGCCTCGGTGAAGAAGGCGCCCGCCCCAAGCGCGTGCGTTTCAAGCCCATCAAGTAAAAGAGGATCACGTTGCACGATCAGGCCCGGCTGCCCCATACAGGCACCGGGCCTTTTTCATGCCCGCGGCACCCCCTTGTTCACGGGCCGCAAACCCTTGTCCCTGCTGGCTTTTCAGGGGGGAACCCTAGGGTTTCCATACCCGAATCACAAAACGTTCGACAGATAAAATTTCGCGGACTTTTTTCCCATTTGGGCAAAAAACAAACTGCATCTCATCTACCTGCAGACCACACCAGCCTGGTCCAGATTCACCCCGGAGACAGATCAATGATTTCAAGGATGACCCGACTCCTCACAGTCAGCGTCGCGGCCGTGTCGGCCCTGACCATGAGCGGCTGTGCCCTGCTGCAGTCGGCCACCAGCGGTGTGACCCTCAACATCATCGAAGAAGGCTTCACCCCGCCCGCACTCGCCATGGGCGATGTCGACATGGTCTGCAACTTCTCGATGGTCAATGCGCCGCTGGTGGGCGCCGCCCGCGAGTTCCATGGTGACCCGTCCCTGGCCGAAACCGTGATGTTCAGCGCCGCCGGCGTCTGCTCCGAATCGCAGGCCCTGGCCGAAGAGCTGCGCTACCTGCGCGCCGTGCGCGAGAAGCGCGCTGACGAAGCCACCGATGCCCGTGTGGCCCAGAAGCGCCTGCTGGCCGTGACGGCCGAGCGCCAGTACACCTCCTTCAAGCGCATGCGCACCAAGCTGGAACAGAAGTACTTCTTCAAGTATGGCCAGGAGTGCCCTCGCTTCAAGCGCGATTTCGATGAGCTGGTGTTCCTGCTGGGCTCGCTGTCCGGCGTGCAGGCCATGACCAACGACATCGCAGCGCAGCAGTCCGTGGGCGTGCCCACCGACATCGCGCCGCTGGCTGCCTCGGCCATGAACTGTCTGGACAACAACAAGTGGTGGGGCGTGCCTCAAGCCACCCAGGCCGCCGTGTGGAGCATCATCCCCGGCGCCGCAGAGGGCAAAGACCTCAAGGGCACCTTCGACCGTGCCATGACTGTCGGCGAAGCCAAGGGCGTGCGCCTGGCCCACGTGGTCAACGCCATCGCGGCCTCGTCGGCCGATGACACCGCCACCATCCGTGCAGTCATCAAGCGCGCAGCCACTGTGCAGAACTTCAAGGTCGACAAGCAGTACCGCTTCCTGGACGTGGTGGCCCAGGCCCAGCTGCAGAACATCTCCGACCGCCTGTGGACGCAGAACACCGGTTCGCGCACGCCCTTCAATTCGCTGGGCAAGTTCTGGGACGACAAGGCCGACGCCGGCGTGGACGTCGACAGTTTCCTGAAGTAACACTCGGGAAAGCCCTCCCCCGTTTTCACGGGGAGGGCACTGACTGCGGCGGGGCCTGCTCGCTATAGTTACGCAATTCATACAGCTGTTCGAATCGCTGAAATCCCCCCGGGAAGCGAGCGAGCGTGCGGCCAGCCCATACAACAGGCCAAAAGGCCAGGACGTACCGTAGGAGACACCCCATGCAGTTGAACCATCCCTTTGGCAAGATCGGCGCAACGATCTTGCTGGCTTGCGCTTCCCTGACCGCGCAAGCAGCCCAGAAGGTCTGTGTCTATGACCTCCTTGGTGCCTCTGGCGACCTGTTCAACATGACCAAGGACTACATCGTCGCCATGCAGCGGCACGGTGTGGCCCTGGAACTCAAGGCCTACAACAACGAAGGCGTGGCCACGGAAGATTTCCGCACCGGCCAGTGCGACGCCGTCATCGCCACCGCCTTCCGCACGCGCCAGTTCAATGCCGTGGCGGCCTCCATCGACACGCTGGGTTCAACCACCATCGTGCGCGACGGCAAGATCGACATGCCCAGCAGCTACGACGTCGTTCGCAAGCTGATCCAGACCTACTCGGCCTCCTCGCCGCAGGTCACCAAGCTGATGACCGAAGGCAACTACGAAGTGGCCGGCATCGTCCCCCTGGGCGCAGCCTACCCCGTGGTGAATGACCGCAAGATCAACACCGTCGAGGCCCTGGCCGGCAAGAAGATCGCCGCCTTCGACTACGACAAGGCCCAGGCCGTGATGATCCAGCGCATCGGCGCCCAGCCGATCTCCGCCGACATCACCAACTTCTCGACCAAGTTCAACAACGGCTCGGTCGACATGATCGCCGCGCCCACGCTGGCCTACAAGCCGCTGGAACTCTACAAGGGCATCGGCAGCAAGGGCGCCATCGCCCGCTTCCCGATCCTGATCCTCACCTACCAGATGATCATCAACAAGACGAAGTTCTCCGAGGACTTCGGCGAGAAATCGCGCGCCTACTGGCTGACCCAGTTCGACCGCGCGATGCAGTTGGTCAAGCAGGCAGACGCCAGCGTGCCGGCCTCCACCTGGATGGAGCTGAGTGCCGAAAACGCCTACAAGTACACCCTGATGCTGCGCGAATCACGTGTGGACATCGCTCAGAAGGGCCTGTATGACAAGCGTGGGCTGAGGGTCATCAAGAAGGTGCGCTGCACCGTGAACCCGGCCGATCCCGAATGCTCAACCAAGTCCGAAGAAGAGTGGAAGTGATCCACCTGCAGCTGACTTGAGTTGTCCATCAGGGGCTCACCCCCAAGCCCCTCGTTTCCTTGAATCCGGCAGTCTGTAGCGCCGGATGTCTGCGAGATCGCCCATGCAAACGACGTCATCCCCCAAGCTCCTGGGCAGAACACCTCTGGAGTGGTTCTCCAGTCTGCCTGTTTTCGCCCTGCTGCTGCTGACCTTGATCATCGGCACCGGCGAGATGGTGCACGGGCAATTGCTCCGGTTCGGCGAATCCATGTTCGGCGACTCGAAGGCGCAGGTTCAGTACTTCATGCTGCGGGCGGATCCCGTCAAGCCAGAGTGCAACCCCTCCCTGGACATCGAGGCCGAGGTGCAGCGCCAGCTCTCCAGCGGCAGCACGGGCGGCGACGACATCGACAGCCTGTTCGGCGACACACAACGTGACCCGGCGGCTGTCCGCGAGTCCGTGATCCAGTCTCAGCGGATCTGCCAGAGCAAGCACGCGCTCTACGAGCGCCTGAAGGACCACCAGACACCGCAGGTCAAGATCTACCGCACGCTGGAAACCAGCTTTTTTGCGCTGTTCGAACTGGGCACCAGTAACCGCCCCTTGATCCTGCTGCTGATGGTGGGCATTGCCGCCATCACCACCACGCTGGCCAATCACCACATCGGCATCCGCCCTCCCCGCTACCGCCGTGACCATCTGCTGTCCAACCTGACACAAACCGTGGCGGCAGGTCTGCTGCTGTATTCGTGCGTTCGCTACTTCATGATCCTGAAGGACTCGAACACGGTCATCGAGCACGCCATCCACCACTACCTGTGGATGATCATCTTCCTGACCATCATGCTCATCAGCGCGTGGCGTCTGGTGCGTCCGACCCACTGCCCTGACGGACCTGGCAGCTGGGCTGTGGCCCCCCTGGCCGTGCCACTGTGGTCCAGCATGGCCATCATCGGTGGCGTCTACTTCCTGACCCACAACCATCCTGCCGGCCTGGCCATCTATGTCAGCCAGCTGATGGAGCTGCCCAACATCTTCCTGAACCTGGGGCTGTTCATCCTGGCGGGCATGCTGCTCAAGCAGAGCCGCGTCGTCGACCTGTTCATGAACCTGCTGCGTCCGTGGCGCCTGTCACCGCAGCTGCTGACCTACATCATCTTGCTGGCAGCCGCCGTGCCCACGGCCTACACCGGTGCATCAGGCATCTTCGTGATTGCTGCGGGCGGCATCATCTACCATGAAGTGCGCGCCGCTGGCGGCGCCCGTCAGTTTGCCCTGGCGGCCACGGCCATGTCGGGCTCGCTCGGTGTGGTGCTGCGCCCCTGCCTGCTGGTGGTGCTGATCGCCGCGCTCAACAAGGAAGTGACCACCAATGGCCTGTACCACTGGGGTGTCTATGTCTTCCTGGTGACCTCGACGCTGTTCTTCCTGGCCTCTCAGCTCCTGCGTACGGAGCGCGCCGACATCGAAGCGCCCTCGCGCGCCATCCCGGCCATGTTGCGCGAAGTGATGCCGCTGCTGCCGTATGTCGGTGTGGCGGTGGCGATCGTGGCGGCCTATGAGTACGGCCTGGACACCAAGCTCAACGAGATCACAGCCCCCATCATCATGCCGATCATGATGCTGCTGATCGTGATCTTCGACAAAGTGCTCAACCGCGGCAAGGCAGAAATCACACCCGATTACGCCAGCCATCGCCAGCCCGGCGTCGAATCGGCCATCCGTTTCGCCACCAACGAGACCATTGGCCACATCGGCGCCCTGATCACGCTGATGACGATGTCCCTGGTGATCGGCGGGGTCATCGAGCGCTCCGAGATCATGAGCCTGGCGCCCCAGCACTTCGAGAGCGCATGGACGGTCATGGCCTTCCTGTTCGTGGTCCTGGTCGGCCTGGGCATGGTCATGGACCCCTTCGGGGCAGTGATTCTGGTGTCCGGCACACTGGCCCCCATTGCCTACAGCAACGGCGTCGATCCGATCCACTTCTGGATGGTGGTGCTGGTCGCTTTCGAAGTGGGCTA
>CALAKR010000476.1 GCA_937923225.1 uncultured Aquabacterium sp.
ATGTTGGGCGCGGCGAAGCTGGCGGCCTTGGCGGCTTGCCACACGGCGAACAGGTCTTCTTCACGCACCCAGGGCAGCAGCACGTTCTGGTCGTGCGTGACGCGCACTTCAGAGGCGCTGAACTTGTCGGCGATGTCGGCGATGGCGTCCATCTGCGTGTCGGTGGCGTCGCCAGGCGCTTGGCCCGGGCGCTTCACGGACAGCGTCACGTTCTTGTAGCCCTGCACCTTGTGGCCGCGCACATTGCGCTCGATCCACTTGCCGAACTGCACCTTGTCGGTGTCGCTGGCATCCGCCGGCAGGCCATTGCCCGTGGGCGTGTGGGCCTGCACCGAAGCGGGGTTGCTGAAACCAGCGTTCACGCGATCGAACTCGGCCTGCGGGATCAGGTGGGCGGCGCCATCGACGTCGCGCGTCAGGATGTTGTTGAACTCTTCGTTGACCTGGTCGAAGAACTTCTGGCCCTCGGCCTTGACCAGGATCTTGATCCGGGCCTTGTACATGTTGTCGCGGCGGCCGTAGCGGTTGTAGACGCGAACGATGGCCTCGATGTAGACCAGGATCTGCTGCCAGGGCACGAAGGCGTTGATCTCGGTGCCGACCACGGGCGTGCGGCCCATGCCACCGCCGACCAGCACCTTGAAGCCGACTTCACCGGCGTCGTTCTTGACCAGGTGCAGACCGATGTCGTGCCAGTAGGTGGCGGCGCGGTCTTCCTTGGCGCCGCTGACGGCGATCTTGAACTTGCGCGGCAGGAAGGCGAACTCGGGGTGCAGGGTGGACCACTGGCGGATCACCTCGCAGTAGGGGCGGGCGTCGATGATCTCATCCTCGGCCACACCCACCATGGCATCAGCCGTGATGTTGCGGATGCAGTTGCCCGACGTTTGAATGCCGTGCATGTGCACTTCGGCCAGCAGGTCCATCACGTCGGCGGATTTGACCAGCGGGATCCAGTTGTACTGGACGTTCTGGCGCGTGGTGAAGTGGGCGTAGCCGCGGTCGTACTCGCGGGCGATGCGGGCCAGTTGGCGAACCTGCTTGGACGACAGCTCGCCATAGGGCACGGCCACGCGCAGCATGGGGGCGTGGCGCTGCACGTACCAGCCGTTCTGCAGGCGCAGGGGGCGGAACTCGTCGTCACCCAGCTTGCCGGCCAGGTTGCGTTCGAGCTGGTCGCGGAACTGGGCCGCGCGTTGGCGGACGAAGTGCTTGTCGAATTCGGTGTACTGATACATGGCATCAATCCGGCGGGCGACCGGGCGTCAATGTGTCAAAAAAGAATGTCTGCTGCCGTGTCTTGTCGTGGGGCTGGTCGGGCGGTGGGGCTCGCCTCAGGCCGTCAGCAAAATCTTGCGGGCGGCGATGACCAGGCAGATGCACAGCGCAAAACGTGTGATTGTCTCAGGCAATTGCTTTGTCAGCTTGGCGCCCACCCAGATCCCGGGGATGGAGCCTGCCAACAATTCGATCAGAAGAACCCATTCCACGTTGCCCAGAGAGGCATGGCCGATGCCGGCCACGATGGTCAGGGGAACGGCGTGCGCGATGTCGGTGCCGACCAGGCGTTTCATGTCCAGGCGCGGATACAGCAGCAGGATCATGGTGGCGCCCAGGGCGCCGGCCCCGATCGAGCTGAGCGAGACCAGCACGCCCAGGATGGCGCCGCACAGCACCGTGATGGCTGGGCGGCGCTCGCGCGTGATCCAGCGCTCCAGCCACATGCCCACGCGGTGCCACACCGGGCGGAAGGCCACGGTGATGGCGGTGAGCAGCAGGGCAATGCCCAGGGCATAGGCCAGGGTGCTGTCGCGGCTCTTGCTGATGCCCTCCATGTGCATGAACACCATGGTGGCGATGCTGGCCGGGATGCTGCCGAGCAGCAGCTTTTTCGTGATGTGGTAGTCCACATGGCCTTCGCGGTGGTGGGCCACCGAGCCGGACACCTTGGTGAGGCCCGCGAACCACAGGTCGGTGCCGATGGCCACCGCCTTGTCGAGGTGGAAGACCGAAATCAGCAGGGGCGTCATCAGGGAACCACCACCGACGCCGGTCAGTCCCACAATGAGGCCCACGCCGGCACCCGCGGCAATCGCAGTCCAATCGAACATCTTTAAAGAACTTGCTGCGCTGTGCGCTGAGGATGCCGGGCACCATGCCAGGCAGTTTGAACGAGGCTGAACTGTAAAAAGGTTCTATATAAATGAGAAGAACATTTTTGGAAGTTGTTAATTCCTGTTGGATATATAAAACAAGGCCGCCGTTGATGCGGCCACGTCTTGGTGCTGCGGCCTTGGTGGCGGCGCTGGCCCTGAGTGGCTGTGGCAGTTTGCTGGGCGGGCGGGATGCCCAGGCCCCTGTCAGCCAGGCGCCCGTGGTGGACACGCCGGCCGTGGTGACGCCTGCGCCCATCCCGAAGCCGCCGCGCCAGATCAAGGTAGCGGTGGCCTTTGGCGGTGGTGCGGCGCGCGGCTTTGCCCACATCGGCGTGCTGCAGGTGCTGGAAGAGCAGGGCATCAAGCCGGACATCGTGGTGGGCACATCCGCCGGCTCCATGGTGGCCGCGCTGTATGCCTCGGGCCGCACGCCGACCGAGATGGAGCAGATGGCGATGACGCTGGACGAATCCTCCATCACCGACTGGGTGTTCCCGGGCCGTTCGCTGATGAAAGGCGAGGCCCTGGCCAAGTTCATCCGCGACAAGACGGGTGGCAAGAGCATCGAGCAGATGCGCATCCCCTTGGGCATTGTGGCGGCGGATCTGAATTCGGGCGAATCCATCCTGTTTCGCCGGGGTGATCCGGGCGTGGCCGTGCGCGCATCAAGCGCGGTGCCGGCCGTGTTCCAGCCGGTCAAAATCGGCGGGCGCGAGTACGTGGACGGCGGCTTGGTGTCACCGATCCCGGTGCGCTACGCCCAGCAGATGGGGGCGGATGTGGTCATCGCCGTGGACATCTCGGCCATCCCGCAGGGGCAACCCACGCAAAGCTCGATGCAGATCCTGCTGCAGACCTTCAACATCATGGGCCACAGCATCAGCCAGCATGAACTCAAGGATGCCGAAGTGGTGGTGCGCCCGAAGCTGTCGGGCATCGGCGGTGCGGATTTCAGCAACCGGAGGCTGTCGGTGCTGGCCGGCCGCGAAGCTACCTACGCGGTGCTGGACACCCTGCGCCAGCGCCTCGCGGCTGCGCGCAACCGTTGAGCTGTTCAGGCCTCAGGGCCTGAACACTGCAGTACTTCAGCGCGGCTTGCCGAAAGGCGCGCCCTTGATCTGGTCACCGGGCTTGAAGCCGTGCTTCTTGAACCACCCCTTGTTCATCTCCAGCACGAAGCGCACGGGCTGGGTGGAACAGTGCGGGTTTTCGGTCTTGGGCTGCATCTCGTCGAGGTTGACGATGCGTCCGCTGTCGTCGATGAAGGCGATGGACAGGGGCAGCAGCGTGTTCTTCATCCAGAAGCACTGGCGTGCGGGCTGCTCGAACACGAACAGCATGCCCTCGTGCGCGGGCATCTGCTCGCGGTGCATGAGCCCCGTCTGGCGCTCGCCGAACGTCTCCGCGACCTGGGCATCGATGCGGTACATGCCCGCGCGCAGCTCGGTGCGCGGCAGTTGCAGCTGGGGCCTGCCTTCGGCGTGGACCGGGCGCCATGCGCCGCTGCCCAGCAGGGCG
>CALAKR010000477.1 GCA_937923225.1 uncultured Aquabacterium sp.
AGCACATTGACGAGCTGAGCCTTCATTACCAGCCCAAGGTCGACCTGCGCACCGGCGAGTGCACCGGCGTCGAAGCCTTGCTGAGGTGGAACAGCCCTACGCTGGGCGCCGTCTCACCGGCCGAGTTCATTCCGCTGGCGGAGAAAACCGCGCTCATCGAGCGCATCACCGGCTGGGTGATGGACGAAGCCATGCGCCAGGCCAGCGTCTGGCAACAACGCGGGTGGCGCCTCCCCGTGGCATTCAACGTCTCCGCGTTGGACCTGGACCGCCCCACCTTCACGGACGAGCTCTGCACCTGCCTGCTGCGCCATGGCGTGGACCCGCACCTGATCGAGCTGGAGTTCACCGAAAGCGCGCTCAGCCACAGCCCCGAGCGGCTGCGTGAACACCTTCTGAGCCTGCAGGCACTGGGCATGACGGTGTCCATCGACGACTTCGGCACCGGCTACAGCAACATGACCTACCTGAAGACGCTGGCGGCCAACACCTTGAAGGTGGATCAGTCCTTCGTGCGGGACATGCTGACCAACGCCACCGACCAAGCCATCGTTCCAGCACTGGTCAACCTGGCACACCGGACCAGGCACAAGGTGGTGGCCGAAGGCATCGAGACGCTGGCCGCCTACGACACCCTGGCCGCCTGGGGTTGCGATCAAGGCCAGGGCTACTGGATCGCCAAACCCATGACGGCCTTGGCGCTGGAGCACTGGCTGGGATCAGATCCGATCCGCTGGTCGACCGCCAGTTCGTTGTCGAACGTGGCCTGACGCCGAACTGAGTAGCAGCCCCAGGGCCCTGCGCGCCTAGATCAGACGCACGTTGTCCTGCAGCAGTGCGGTGAAGAGGGGCTGATCGTCCCAGGGGGCATCGTGAAACGCTTCGTGCAGCATGGGACTGTGCGGATCGCGCTGCCATTCATCGGGGAACAGGGCCACATCGCGCGGGCTGGCAGAACCCGTCAGCACGGTGCCGCCCTCGCCTGCAACGCCACACACCGACGCCAGCGCCCGGCACAGGTCACTGCCCAACAAGTCCCCCAGATGGGAGATGGAGATGGGGCGGGGGTTGTGCTCGATCATCCAGGCCTTGCCGACCTGGTCGATCTGGAAATCCCACCCATGCAGGCCTGATGCCCCGGTGGCCGCCACGAAGGCGGCACAGCTGGCAGCCATCTGCTCCTGCTGCATCAACCTGACGACGCTGCTGGGCGCCGTCACCCGCTGGCTGCGCCGCACGGTCTGAACCGCACTGACCTGCGCCAGCACCCTCCCCTGGTCGGCAAAGACAGCATGCATACCCAACTCGCCGGGCACGAAGGCCTGGATGACCCAGGCGGGGCCTGAGCGCCCCCACGAAGCGCTGGCCGTGAACTCACGCAGAGCCGCTTCGCTCTCCAGGATAAAAGCCCCAACGCCACCGCGGGAGCCCTCCTGCTTCAGCACCACCGGATAACCCTGCGCCCCGGCGAAGGCCAGGCAAGCCTCCACATCACGCACATCGGCCTGCACCGGCACCGGGATGTTGGCAGCCAGCGCCGTCTCATAGGCACGACGACGCACCGCGAACAGCGAGTACCCCGCCGGATCGCCCAGCGAGCGCTGCACCAGGGCCACGACATCGGCGGGCAGTGGCGTAGCACCCCCCTGAAGCCGCCCGATGCCGATCTGCTGCATCACCTGGGAAGACAACTCATCCAAAGGAACCACCCATTGCGGCGACAACTGCCTGACGCACTGGATGAAAGGTTCCACCGCCAGCCCACCGCCTTCGTTGAACTGCCAGGGGCAGAAGGCCCGCACATGGCCCGACCGCGAAGCCATGCAACCGCGAGCCCCGGCAAAGACCACCTCCAGCCCGACACGGGCGAGGTGCCTAGGAAGATGCATGCTGCCCAGGCCAGGCAACAAGCCCACCAGAAGGACTCTGGGAGGTATCGGCCCCTGAGGATTTGCGCGTTCGGTCATGCGCGTAGTGTGACGCAGCGCATCATCACCAGGACGCCGGAAAACATGGGCAAATTACGGGGCTGGCGCGATGCTCAGACCGCCATGCTCCCCTGCCCTTCCTTCTGGACAAGGTTCGACTTGGTGGCCGGGCAGATCGCGTGCCTGGGCACAAATGGCCGCTCGAACATCAGATGGCGGCACATGGCTTGCCCCAGGGGTGCATGTCCATCCTCAGGAGTTGATCATGACCAGCAGATACGGTGAAAAAGCTTCCACCAAGGTTGCCAAGGCGATGCACGAGATGAAGGAAGGCACGCTCAAGAGCGGACGCTCCGGCAGGCGGGTGACCAACCCCAAGCAGGCCATTGCCATTGGGCTTTCCGAAGCCAAGAAGGAAGGGGGCAAGGTACCGCCGAAGAAGCGCCACTGACAGGCACAGCGATTGCCGAGCCAAGCCATCTGCAACCCCAAGGAGAGCGAGATGGCAGCACAGAACATCGAACACATTGATGTGACCAGCGATCAGGCGTTGAGCACATGGGCCAAAAAGCTCAATGCCACGCCAGAACAGATCCGGGATGCTGTGGCAGAGGTCGGCGACCGTCCGAACGATGTCGAGTTGCACCTGAAAGGCAGCCGCGCATCAACCAACAGTGAACGCGTCGCGGCTCAGACTCACGACGGCTGAATGGCGGCGCAGAATGCGCCGCCTGCAGGGCCCCTGGCATATCGGGGCCCCTGCAAAACGCCTGGCCTTTTCAGGCTCATGGCATTTACTTCTGCCCCTTCATCCCATTGCTCTGGGTGTGCCCAGGACCACTCAAGGCGACATTGCCATCATCTGGAATGGCCTGCTGGGCGCTGTCGCCCTGGGTCAAGTTACCTGCCGTCTTCGTGGTTGGGCAGGCCGTAAGTGCTTTCATCACGCCGACGAGGACGGTTACCAATTCCTTGCTCCGAGTGAACCGCTCCGGCGCGGCTTGCTTCCTTGCTCATAGCAGGCTCCTTTCATTGATGATTTCATGGAGTAGGCAAGGTGTGTTCCCAGTCACGCCTCGCCAGGCGGGCGCAGCCTTGCAGTGTCGATCGTCTCCAATTGCAGCACCTCGTAGTCGCCAATGGGCGCATGGGTGTTCTCCGCAGGCGCGCCTGAGACAAGCGCAGCCCCTTCTGGCAAACCTCATTCCCGCCGGGCACCCAGATTGCCAGGAGCAGGCAGCCCAATGACCCGGAGCACACCATGACCACGACAGCCCCAGCCCAGTCCAAGAACTCACCCCCAGTGGAGCGAGGTCCGAATGAGGAAGCCCGGGAAACTGCGCAAGAAAACGTGACCGAAGGCTATGGCTCACCCGGTAAGGCTTCCATCATCCCCGGCAAGCCGGACGGCGACACCAGTGGAGGCCCCGGCCGCAACAACGATCAGGCAAAGGCGCCGCCCAAGGTGGATTGATGCTCACCCCTGACTACCCTGTGGGACTTTGGTTGAGCCGCTGCAGGAGCGAGCTCTCTGCGCTCATTCCATTTTGTGCCCCAGCGCTCTACAGCAATGTCACGCCATCCGAACTGCAGGCCTGGGCAGAAGGCATATGGGCAACGGACAGAGCCTCATGCCCTGAAGCAGCCGCACACCGTGCCATAGCGCAAATGGTGGAACTGAGCGAGGCATCCGGTCAGCGAGGAACTGCAGGCTCGGCACGCCAAGGGTTGAACGCCAGCGGTGGCCATGGCCTGTAAGTGCGCCCTGACGTGCCTTTGCGCCCTTGTCCTATAGCCCTCTGCCGAAGGCCAAGTTCTAATTCCTCACGGCCGCAGAGCCG
>CALAKR010000478.1 GCA_937923225.1 uncultured Aquabacterium sp.
AGTTGCTGCATATCGAGCGCATCGGCCGCTACGATCACTTCTTCGAACTGGGCGGGCATTCGCTGCTGGCTGTCCAACTGATCGAGGGCATGCGCCAACAAGGCCTGCAGGTCGATGTGCAGGTGCTGTTCGGGCAGTCGACCCTGGCAGCGGTCGCCGCCAGCACCAGGGCCACCGAGTGCGTGCAGACCCCCGCGCCTTGCATTGCGTCGGGTTGCCAGCGCATCGAGCCCGGTATGCTGCCTTTGGCCACGCTAGGTCAGGCAGCGCTCGACCGCATCGTAGCGAGGGTGCCGGGTGGCGCGGCCAATGTGCAGGAAATCTACCCCTTGGCGCCCTTGCAGCAGGGGCTGCTGTACCATCACCTGACGGACACGGTCGACCCTTACCAGCAGCAGGCTGTGTTCTCGTTCGCCACCGAGCAACAGATGCATAACTTCGCCGCTGCGTTGCAGCATGTGGTGGAGCGCCACGACATCCTGCGCACAAGCTTGGCCTGGGAAGGGCTGGAGACGCCGCATCAGGTGGTCTGGCGCCATGCCCGCCTGCCAGTCGAACGATGGCAGGGGCCTGAAGGTCAATGGCGTGAGCACTACCATCCCGGCCGGCGCCCGCTCAGTCTGGACAAGGCCCCGATGCTGGCGCTGGTGTGCATGGATGCACCTGAACAGGGCCGTTGGCTGGCGCTGCTGCGGTTTCACCATCTGGTCAATGACGCGGTGTCGTTGCAAGTGCTACTGGGTGAGCTGGAGGCCTGGATGGCAGGGCAGGGCGCGCAATTGCCAGCGCCTGTGCCGTACCGGGATTACGTGGCGCTCACTAACCGCGCCGAGCGCCAGGCCGCCCACCGGGCATTCTTCACCGAGCAATTGGCGGGTTTGGAGCCGCAGCAGCCCTTGGCAGGCTGGGGCGGGGCGGCGCTCGATCAGGCCGACCTCGAGAACGCCAGCCGTGACCTGCCCGCCGCCACGGTTGCCGGCCTGCGCACCCTGGCAAGGGCGCCTGGCGCCAGCCTGGCGAGCCTGCTGCACCTGGCATGGGCCCATGCACTCGGGAGCCTGGGTGGGCGCGACCAGGTGGTCGTGGGCACGGTATTGCTGGGGCGCAGCATGGCCGGCACCGGCGCCGACCGGGCGCTGGGGATGTTCATCAACAGCTTGCCACTGCGCATCAACCTCAATGGCTGCACGCCAGCGCAGGCGTTGGCGGACACCCATGCTCGCCTGGCGGCGCTGCTGGCCCATGAAGATGCGCCGCTGATCCTGGCTCAGCAATGCAGCGGTCTGCCGGCCGGCAGCGCACTGTTCGATAGCCTGGTGAACTACCGCCAGGGTGCCGTGCCATTGGGCGAGGTCATGCCGGGTGTCGCGCTGGTCGAAGCCAGTGAAGTGACGAGCCATGGCTTGGTATTGACGGTGGACGACCCGGGAGACTGCCTGCAATTGGCCGTGCGCGCCCCGCGTGCGCTCGGAGCGCAGCGTATGCTGGACTACCTGGACACGGCGCTTGAGCAGATCGGCCAGGCATTGTCGGCCCCGGCGTCCGGTATGCTCCAGCAGCTATGCCCGGTGCCTGCACGGGAGCTGGCGTTGATGCTCGAGTACTTCAACGCCACCGAAGATCCCACCAGCCCTGTTCACCACACCCTGCCAGCGCTGTTCGAAGCCCAGGTGCAACGTACGCCCTGGGCCATCGCCCTGCAGGCCGACGGCCAGAGCCTGGACTACCAGACGCTGAACGAACAGGCCAACCGCCTGGCGCATCACCTGATCGGCCTGGGCGTGACACCTGACAGCCGCGTGGCGGTGTGCATCGAGCGAGGTGTCAGCCTGATGATCGCATTGCTCGGGGTGCTCAAGGCAGGCGGCGCCTACGTGCCGCTGGACCCCGAATACCCGGAAGAACGGCTGCGCTTCATGTTGCAGGACTGCGACCCGGTCACGGTGCTGGTGCACGGGGCCACGGCAGGGCTGTTCGCGCCGCTGCAACAGCCCACCCTGAACCTGGACCGCTGTGATGTGAACGAGCGCCCCAGCACCGACCCTCAGGTGCCAGGCCTCGGCCCACAGCACCTGGCCTATGTGATGTACACCTCAGGTTCCACCGGCACGCCCAAGGGCGTGATGATCGAGCATCGCGGCCTGTGCAACCTGATGCACTGGGGTTCGCAGATCCGGGCCCCACGCGCGGGTGACGCATTGCTACAGCGCGCCCCGTGCACGTTCGACGGCTCGGTCTGGGAGTTGTTCTGGCCGTTGACCGCGGGCTTGCGCCTGGTCCTGGCTCGCCCTGGCGGGCACCGGGACCCTGGCTACCTGGTGGAGCTGATCAAGGCGCAGCAGGTCAGCATCGTCAAGTTCGTCCCGGCGCTGTTGCAGCAGTTCCTCGATCAGCCAGGTGTGCAGGGATGCACCCGCCTCACCGACATCTTCTGCGGAGGCGGCGACCTCACCCCAGCGTTGCTGCAAAGCCTTCGCGAGCGCTTGCCCTGGGTTTGCGTGCATAACGTGTATGGTCCCACCGAGGCCACAGTCGACAGTACCGCCTGGTCGTTGCCGGCCCATGCGCCATTGCCGGTGCAGGCACCGCCCATCGGCCGTCCGATCCCCAACACCCGCGTCTACGTGCTCGATGAACACGACCGCCCGGTACCGCTGGGTGGCGTGGGCCAGTTGCATATCGGTGGAGTCGGCGTCGCGCGCGGCTACCTGGGCCTGCCTGAGCTTCAAGCGGAGCGCTTCATCCCCAGCCCCTTCGTCGACGGCGACCGGCTCTACCGTACAGGCGATCTGGTGCGCTATCGAGAAGACGGCGACCTTGAGTTCATGGGCCGCAACGACTTCCAGGTCAAGCTGCGCGGCCTGCGTGTGGAGCTGGGTGAAATCGAAGCCTCGCTTACCGCCCACCCGGCGGTTGCGCAGGCGGTGGTGCTGATGCGCGAGGAGCGCCTGGTGGCCTACTTCACCCTGTGCGACGACCAGCCCGCGCCGGCCCTCGAAGCCCTGCGCGGTCACCTGCTGGCCTGCATGCCGGAGTACATGGTGCCCCAGGCCTTCGTGCGCCTGGCGCAGTTGCCCTTGAGCGCCAACGGCAAGCTGGATCGACGCGCCTTGCCCGAGCCCGGCGCCGATGCGGTCATCAGCCGTGCCTACCGTGCACCCGAAGGCGAGCTGGAAGCGGCCATGGCAGCCATCTGGGCCGAGTTGCTCAAGATCGAACAAGTGGGCCGTGACGACAACTTCTTCGAGCTGGGCGGGCATTCATTATTGGCCGTGAGCCTGGTGGCGCGCCTGCGCCAGGCCGGGCTGCATGTCGATGCCAGGGCGCTGTTCACCCAGCCCACGCTCTCGGGGCTCGCCGCCAGTACCCAGGCGCAGCCTGAACAGGCCGTCATCGCGCCTACCACCATCCCAAGCCTGGGCAAACGCAGGCGCCTTTGACGCCAGGCCCGGGGCCAGCCGGCCCCGGCAATCGTTTGCGCAGTTGTCCCCACTTCCCATGTCAGACCGGCCGGTCGCGTTGCTTTAGCGTGTCGGCC
>CALAKR010000479.1 GCA_937923225.1 uncultured Aquabacterium sp.
CGGGCGCTGACGTTGACGTCGGGCAGCGTCGCCGCCTCGGCTGCAACGGGGGAAGATTGCGCCCACGCCGGCGCGCTGGCCACCAGGGGCAGCACACAAGCGACGGTGGAACAGGCAGCGGAACAGACAGCCGCGCGCAGCGGCCATGCGGCCACCACGGGCCGGATTCGGAAAGACATCGAAAAAATCTCCGGAAAGGAAGACAGGCTCGGGCACGGGCAGCCCACGCGCCACAGGGGCGGCATGGGGCATCAGGCCCTCAGGTGTGTTCGTTTCAGGCGATCAGGGGAGGCCCGCGCGACAGAGGGCCGCGCCATTCGGCGTCGAGCCAGCCCGGGCGGTGTGCATCGACGGGGATGCGGTGGCGCTGGGCCATGGCCGGCAGCGGTTCGATGTGCGGCACCAGGGCGTCGATGGGTCCGCTGCTGCAGCAGTCATGCCCCACGTGGGACATCTGGGCTGGCAGGGGCTGGCCCTGCTCGTCGACGAAGCGCGCGCCCTCGGCTGTACAGACCTCGATGCCGGTGACCATGCCCACGGCCCGCCAGGTCGACCACCATGACTGGCCCAGCATCACCATGGCCAGGCACGCCACCACCAGGGTGTGGCGCGCGAGGCGGCGCGGTGACAAAAGGCCCGACAAGGTCATGCGGCGCATTCTAAGCCGGACCTGAACAGAAGCAAGCGCGGGAAAAAAGCCGTCAACGCGCCCTTCACACCGCCCGTTGAATCCACAAGCCCGGCCAACGGGCCGGCTCCAGGGGCCCCAGCGTTCGGGCCTCATCCCTGAAGGAAACCGCCATGTCCACCAAGACGATCATCGCTGCCTCGGCCCTCTCCGTGTTCGCTGCCACCTCGTTCGCCGCCGTGCCCACGCCTGCCGACACCAAGGCACCGCCTGCCAAGCATGTGACCAAGCAGCATGCCAAGAAGCACGCGAAGAACGCGCACAAGACCGCCCACCAGCACAGCGCGGCAGGCACGTCCGTCGCCAAGTAAGCGGCCCGTCAGCGCCTGGCCTTGGGCTCGACCGGCAGGGCCACCTCGAAGTGGCCTTGCGCATTGAGCGTGTCGGCCAGGCCCAGCCGGTGCATCAGCCGGGCGGCATCGAAGGGTGCGCGGACCTTGATGTCGTTGTCGAAGTAGACATGGATGTCGCGGTGGCGGGGCCTTGCCGCCTTGGCACTGGCCCCCTCCACCATCAGCGCATCCTCGGGCTGCCCGCCCGTGCGCCACGCACGGATGCGCTCGGCCCAGCGGTCCAGCGCTTCGTCGCTGTAGCCACTGGCATAGAGTTCCTTGTCGCCATGCAGGCGCAGGCACATCAAGTCACTGGTGGGCTCCTCCAGCATCGGCCACTTGCCGGCTGTGTCGGCCACCACCAAGGCCACGCGATGGCGTCGCAGCAGATCGACGAAGGCGCCATCCACAAAGCTCTGGTGGCGGATCTCCACGGCATGCCGCAAGGGGCGCTTCTGGTCAATGGCCAGGTGCACGCGCCCGGCCATGAAGGGATCGTGCCCGCGTGCCATGGCCAGCGCCGCCTCCGTATCGTGCGGCAACAACGCAAGGAAATCCTCGAACAGGGCCGCATCGAACCGGAAACTCGGGGGGAACTGCCACAGGATGGGCCCCAGCTTGTGCCGCAGCCGCAGCACGCCGGAGGCCAGGAAGTTGGCGATGGGCTGGCGCACATCCTTCAGGCGCCGGATGTGCGTGACATAACGCGTGGCCTTCACGCTGAAGACGAAGTCGTCGGGCGTGTCCTTGAACCAGGCCTCGAAGCTGGCAGGCTTCTGCAAGGCGTAGAAGGTGCCGTTGATCTCGATGCTGGGCAGGGCCCGCGAGGCGAAGGTCAGCTCGCGCCGCTGCGGCAGATCATCGGGGTAGAACACGCCGCGCCAGGGCCCGTAGCGCCAGCCCGAGATGCCGATACGCACCTGGCCTGGCTGCTGGCTCAGGCGGTGATGGGGCTGATCGGTCGAAGGGCTGCGCATGCCCTCGTTATAGGGCCTGGGCCATGCCCCTCGCCCGATCAGGGCTGCCTCAGGCGCAATCCTGCTGCAGGTGCCACAGCACGCTGTTGGCGAAGACGGCATCGGCCCAGTCGGTCGTCTTGAGTACCGGCCGTTCCGCAGGGGTTTGCGCCCCGGGCCGCACGGCCTGCACCTCGTAGGCCGACAAGGCCTTGTCATAGCCCAGCTGAAAGCGCGCCCCTTTGAGCGGGACCACGGTCTCGCCGCGGTCCACGCCTGATTCGACCACCACCACCAGCTCACATGCGCCGGTCAGCCGGTAGGTCCAGGTGCTGCGGTCGGCCGCGCGCCGGCCCATGGTGTTGAGCGATTTGAGCAACTGCCCCGTGCTCATCAGTTGGGGCTCGACCGGCTCGCGCTGCGGCGGCGGGTAGCCGTCCGTGCAGCCGCCCAGCAGCAGCATCGCCAGCAAGGCTGTCGCGCCCATGGCGCGGCGCAGCCCTCCCGCCACGCGCCCTGAGCCGCCAGAACATCCCGGAAGGCTCATGGCCGCGGCTCCTGCTCGTCGGCATTGGCATTGGCCTGCACATCAGGCTCGGCCGCCACACAGCGCGTGGCCAGCACCTTGTCGATCTTCTTGCCGTCCATGTCCATCACCTCGAAGCGCCAGGCCTCCCAGGTCACGGTGT
>CALAKR010000480.1 GCA_937923225.1 uncultured Aquabacterium sp.
ACTACTGCCATACGGGGCGCGGCATCTTCCAGGCCGAGTTCCGCATGCGCCACAAGGACGGGCACTACGTGTGGATCCTCTCGCGAGGCAAGGTGGTCCAGCACGCGCCGGACGGCCGCCCGCTGCGCATCGTCGGCACCCACTCCGACATCACCGTGCTCAAGCAGGCCGAGCGGGCCCTGCGTGACAAGCAGATCGCCGAAGCCGCCAACCGCGCCAAAAGCGAGTTCCTCTCGCGCATGAGCCATGAGGTCCGCACACCGCTCAATGCCATTCGCGGCTTCACGCAGTTGCTGGTTCAACGCCAGCCCCCGGGTGAAGCTTCCAGCGACAGCACCGACTACCTGCACCAAATCCAGCTGAGCACCGAACTGCTCAGCGAACTGGTGGACGATGTCCTGGACCTGCAGCAGATCGAGGCCGGCGCCATCAGCATCTCGCGCGAGGCTGTGCCGCTGGACGACGTGGTGCGCCAGTGCGCGGCCATGCTTGCCCCGCTGGCCAGCCGCTACCAGGTGCTGATCGACGACCAGGTGGACGCGTCCGTGCGCGTCTGGGCAGACAAGCGGCGGCTGCAGCAGGTGCTGAGCAACCTCATGTCCAATGCCATCAAGTACAACCGAACCCATGGCATGGTGCGGCTGAGCCTGTCACCCGCGCATGCGGCCGGTCAGCACACGCTGTGCGTGGAAGATACCGGTCCCGGGCTCAGCGCCGGGCAACTGGCGCGCCTGTTTCAACCCTTCGAACGTCTGGGGCGGGACACATCCCAGATCGAGGGCACGGGACTGGGGCTTATCATCACACGTTCCCTCACGGAAGCGATGGGGGGACAGCTGGAAATACGCAGTCAAACCGGTGCAGGCACCCGCGTCTACGTGACGCTGCCTGTGGCGGACGATGGCCAAGAGATGACCGACAACAAAGACACCGCACCCACCGGTGCCCCGATCACCGCAGACACGGTCGAGCCTGCCCAGGCCTCGGCGGCCGCGCATGCCTGCACAGCCGATGCGCCCTTGCGCGTCGTGTACGTGGAAGACAACCGCATCAACGCCCTGCTCTTCCAGGAGGCCCTGCGCCCCTACCCCGAACTGTGGCTGGAAGTCGCTGAAGATGGGCAGATGGCCCTCACCGTGGCGCGCGAACACCGGCCCGAAGTGCTGGTGATCGATGCCCACCTGCCCGGCATGAGCGGCTTCGAAGTGCTCAAGGCCTTGCGCACGCTGCCTGGCCTGGGCGATGTGCCTGCCTACATGTGCTCCGCCGACGCCTTGCCGGAAGACATCCAGCGCGCCCATGAAGAAGGCTTCGTCGGTTACTGGACCAAGCCCATCGACATCGAGCACGTGACGGCTGAGCTGCTGCGCCTGGCCCACCAGGGGCGCCCGGACCCCGCATGAGCTTCGCACCCGAGCCCACGTTCGACCACCACCAGCGCACCGGCACCGGCGTGCTGGTCGTGAACCTGGGCACGCCCGACGAGCCCACGGCACCGGCCCTGCGACGCTACCTGGGCCAGTTCCTGAGCGATCCGCGCGTGGTCGAAATCCCGCGAGCGGTATGGAAGCCCATCCTGCACGGGATCATCCTGCGCACACGCCCCAAGCAGTCGGCCGCCAAGTACGCCAGCATCTGGACACCCGAGGGCTCGCCCCTGCGCGCCTGGACGGCCAAGCAAGGCACCCTGCTGCAGGGCTACCTGGGTGAGCGCGGCCACCGTCTCAGCGTGAAATGGGCCATGCGCTATGGCCAGCCATCCATCGCCAGCGCACTCGACGCCTTCAAGGCTGAAGGCGTGCGCCGAGTACTGGTCGTGCCGCTGTACCCTCAGTACAGCGGCGCCACGACGGCCAGCGTGATGGACGATGTCTTCGCCTGGGGCCGTCGCACGCGCCACATTCCAGAGCTGCGCTTCGTCAACCACTTCCATGATGACGAGCGCTACATCGCCGCGTTGGCCGACAGCGTGCGCAGCTACTGGCAGCGCGAGGGCCAGGGCGACAAGCTGGTGATGAGCTTTCACGGCATGCCCGAGCGCACCCTGCACCTGGGCGATCCGTACCACTGCGAATGCCACAAGACGGCGCGCCTGCTGGCCCAGCGCCTGAACCTGCCGCCCGAGCGGGTGGTGGTGTGCTTCCAGAGCCGGTTCGGGCGCGCCAAGTGGCTGCAGCCCTACACCGAGCCCACATTGCGTGAACTGGGCAAGGCGGGCACTGGTCGTGTGGATGTGATCTGCCCGGCCTTCGTGTCCGACTGCATCGAGACACTGGAAGAGATCGCCATGGAGGGCAGGCAGGCCTTCCTGAGCAGTGGCGGCAAGGCTTTCCACTACATCCCCTGCCTCAACGACCGCCCGGAATGGATGCGGGCCCTGGCCGGGCTGTGCGAGCAGCACCTGCAGGGTTGGCCCACCAAGGTGATCGAGCAGCCAACCGAGAGCGAGCTGCAAGCGACTCAGCAACGGGCCAAGGCGTTGGGGGCCAAGCGCTGATCGGACTGGCCAGCCGCTGGCGCTCCTTCTCAAGGCCGGGGTGAAGCCTATGATGACCTTCGACGCCTCATCGCGCTCAGCACGATGGCACCGGACAACACCAATGCATAAACGTCTGGCTCAGGAACAGGGATCAAGAGGTAGGCCTGATAACCACCGAGAGCCTGGTTATAGCCGGAACCGACGATCCAACCTTCTTCATTGATGCCCGTTGCGCTTTGCAGTGTCCAGCCCGTGCCCGACACGAACTGGTTGAGGTTGATGACGGTTCCCGACTCCCACAATGCGGCGCCCAGGCCATTGAGCGTGCCGACGATCTGACCCGCGTCATTGATGTCATTGGCCGCGCCGGACCCGAGATCGGTGACAGTGCCGCCCTGCCAGACCAGGGCTCGTGTCTCCTGCCCGGCATCCAAAGGAGGCGAGGTGACGCCCACGGCCACACCGGCATCATTGATGGCCAGGGCGAGATTGCTCTCGTAGCCGAACGGGGTCAGTCCGATGGCAGTACCTGTGCTGCTCCACATCGTGGGCTGCACCACCGTTCCGTAGGTCCCATCGTCTCCACTGAACCCGACAGCCTGCCCCAGGTCGTTGATGCCAAAGGCCCTGCCGTCATAAGCCAGTATGGTCGGGACCCCGGACGTCCATACCACCGCCCTTGACCGGTACCTGCCTGTAGCCACTTGCCGCAGTGTGTTTCCAGCGACTTGTCCGGCATTGTTGATCCCCAGACCATAGCTTCCATCGAGCCTCCCATCGTCGAGAAGGGTCGCCTGGCCCGTCTGGGTATTCCAAACTATCGCCTGCGGCCCACCCGAGCCTGAATACCAGCCCACCGCCAACCCTGAGGCATTGATCTCCACGGCCTCGCTGTACGTACCTGGTGCGCCAAGGCTGGACTTGACCCCATTGCTGTCCCACAGCGTTGCCACACCACCGGCGACGCCCACCACCAGCCCGGCATCATTCACGTCATTGGCCGTGCCAGTCCCAAGACTGACGATGCGGTAACCAGGTGCAGCGGCCTGGGCGGCGATCGCGCTCGCGCTACATACAGCCAGTGCCGCCAAGCGCGCCAATGCAATGGCCCTGCCATGTCGACCGCCCCAACTGAAGCATCTGCCTTCCCCGGTCACAACCCGTCGATTTGTAGCGTTCATCGCCAACCTCCTGTGTGAAATGTGATGACGCAGCCGCTGCCGCGCCGTCATACTGCCTTTCACACATGGCTTGTGGCGTGTTAACCGAGTCACGGATGTGGTTTACAGGATGCAGCCCCTCAGCGCGACAGCTAGGCAGCGGCATCCGGGAAAAGGCCTGTTTCGTCGCTGGATTCTTCAGTGAGGGCACCGCCGCCATCGCCGGTCAACAAGGCCTTCGCTTGGCTTTCCGGCATGGCCTCGACCTGCTTGAGCGCACGGCCCATCACGCGGGTGCGGGTCTCCACGCTGGAGATGGTGTTGCTGGCCTCGTCCAGCTTCTTGCGCGTCTTGGCCAGCACATCGCCGAACTTGGCGAACTCGGTCTTGACAGCG
>CALAKR010000481.1 GCA_937923225.1 uncultured Aquabacterium sp.
TCGGCGGCCCGGGCCCGGTAAAATCCCGGTTTTCCCCAAAACGCTCCCCGGTATGCCCTGGCCAGCCTGTCATTGACGGCTTGCCGGCGCTTTTCGTCCCGGGGGCCGCCCCATGTCCGCACAAGGCCCACTTGCCGTGACCGACCGCACCTCCACACTGATGCACTTCGAGGGCGGCAACGCCCTGGCCCCTCACCAGGCGCAGGCGCTGCTGCCCCGGCTGCAGGCCATCAACCCCAAGATCGTCGGCGTGCATGCGCGCCACGTGCACTGGGTGGCGGCGGACCAGGCCCTGGGCCAGGCCGAGGTGGACAAGCTGGCCGCGCTGCTGACCTACGGTGATCCGTACGAAGGCGCGACCGAGGGCGATCTGATCGTGGTGGCGCCGCGCCTGGGCACTGTCTCGCCCTGGGCCTCCAAGGCCACCGACATCGCCCACAACTGCGGCCTGCCCATCCGCCGCGTCGAGCGCGTCACCGAGTTCCGCCTGACGCTCAAGGCCGGCCTGATCGGCACCTTGACCGGCGGCGCCAAGCCCTTGACCGAGCAAGAGCTGCAGGCCGCTGCCGCCTTGCTGCACGACCGCATGACCGAAAGTGTGCTGCCCGGCCGCGAAGAGGCCCGCCGCCTGTTCGACGACAAGCAGGGCGTGCCCATGGAACGCGTGGACGTGCTGGGCCGTGGCCGCGCCGCGCTGGACGAAGCGAACGTGACGTTCGGCCTGGCCTTGTCCGACGACGAGATCGACTACCTGGTCAAGGCCTTCACGGGCCTCAAGCGCAACCCGACCGACGTCGAGCTGACGATGTTCGCGCAGGCCAACAGCGAGCACTGCCGCCACAAGATCTTCAACGCGCAGTTCACCATCGACGGGCAGGCGCAGGATCTGTCGATGTTCGGCATGATCCGCAACACCGAGAAGCTCAGCCCCCAGCACACCGTGGTGGCCTACAGCGACAACGCCTCGGTGATGGAAGGCCACGCCATCGAGCGCTGGGCGCCGCAAGGCTTCACCGACGCCCCGGCCTACGGCCCGCGCGACGAGACCGCGCACGTGCTGATGAAGGTGGAGACGCACAACCACCCGACAGCGATCTCGCCCTTCCCGGGCGCATCCACCGGCTCCGGCGGAGAGATCCGCGACGAAGGCGCCACCGGCCGTGGCTCGCGCCCCAAGTCCGGCCTGACGGGCTTCTCCGTGTCCAACCTGCACCTGCCTGGCACCAACGAGCCGTGGGAAGCCGCACCGGTCGGCAAGCCCGAGCACATCGCCAGTGCGCTGCAGATCATGATCGAAGGCCCGCTGGGCGGCGCCGCGTTCAACAACGAGTTCGGCCGCTCCAACCTGACGGGCTATTTCCGCGTGTTCGAGCAGACGGTGGGCGAAGGCGCAGGCGCCATCCGCCGTGGCTACCACAAGCCCATCATGATCGCTGGCGGCATCGGCACCATCAGCGATGCGCAAACCAAGAAGATCCAGTTCGATGCCGGCACGCTGCTGATCCAGCTGGGCGGCCCGGGCATGCGCATCGGCATGGCCGGCGCGGCGGCCTCGTCGATGGCGGCAGGCACCAACTCAGCCGCGCTGGACTTCGACTCCGTGCAGCGCGGCAACCCCGAGATCCAGCGCCGTGCGCAAGAGGTGATCAACCACTGCTGGCTGCTGGGCGCGAACAACCCCATCTTGGCCATCCATGACGTGGGCGCGGGCGGCATCTCCAACGCCTTCCCCGAGCTGGTGGACGGCGCGGGCAAGGGCGCACGCTTCGACCTGAGCAAGGTGCCGCTGGAAGAGTCCGGCATGGCGCCCAAGGAAATCTGGTGCAACGAGAGCCAGGAGCGCTATGTGCTGGCCATCGCGCCCGAGAGCCTGCCCATCTTCCAGGCCATGTGCGAGCGTGAGCGCTGCCCCTTCGGCGTGATCGGCGTGGCCACCGACGCGGCCGAGCTGATCCTGGCCGATGAGAGCAAGCCGGGCAGCGACAAGCCCGTGGACATGCCCATGGACGTGCTGCTGGGCAAGCCGCCCAAGATGCACCGCGTGGTCGAGCGCGTGCAGTGGGATGGCGGCCAGATCGACCTGACCGGCGTGCTGCTGGACAAGGTCGCCTTCGACGTCCTGCGCCACCCGACCGTGGCCAGCAAGCGCTTCCTGATCACCATCGGCGACCGCACCGTGGGCGGCCTGAACCACCGCGACCAGATGGTCGGCCCGTGGCAGGTGCCCGTGGCCGACGTGGCCGTGACCTTGGCCGACTACAAGGGCTTCGCCGGCGAGGCGATGTCCATGGGCGAGCGCACACCGCTGGCTTCGGTGAACGCCCCCGCCTCCGGCCGCATGGCCGTGGGCGAGGCCATCACCAACCTGCTGGCCGCACCGATCGAGCTGCCGCGCGTGAAGCTGTCAGCCAACTGGATGGCGGCCTGCGGCGAGAAGGGCGAAGACGCCGCGCTGTACGACACGGTCAAGGCCGTCGGCATGGCGCTGTGCCCGGCACTGGGCATCTCCATCCCCGTGGGCAAGGACTCGCTGTCCATGCGCACCAAGTGGGCCGATGAGGGCGCGACCAAGCAGGTGACGGCGCCCGTGTCGCTGATCGTGACGGCCTTCGCGTCGATCGACGATGTGCGCGGCACGCTGACGCCCCAGCTGGTCACTGCCGAGAACGGCCAGGCGCTGGATTCCACGCTGATCCTGGTCGACCTGGGCGAAGGCCGCAACCGCATGGGCGGCTCGATGCTGGCCCAGGTGCTGAACCAGTTCGGCAACGATGTGCCCGATGTCGACAACCCCGAGGCGCTGAAGGCCGCGGTGACGGCCGTGAATGCGCTGCGCGCCCAGGGCAAGCTGCTGGCCTACCATGACCGTGGCGACGGCGGCCTGTGGGCCACCGTGGCCGAGATGGCCTTCGCGGGCCACACCGGTGTCAGCCTGAACGTGGACATGCTGGTCACCGAAGGCGATGGCATCAGCGACAGCCGCGCCGAGATGGGCGATTCGAAGAACTGGGCCAGCCAGGTCAGCGAGCGCCGCAACGAGCTGACGCTCAAGGCGCTGTTCAGCGAAGAGCTGGGCCTGGTGCTGCAGGTGCGCACCACCGAGCGCGACGACGTGCTGCGCGACGGCGATGAGGCGAACCAGGCGTTGGCGGCCGTGCAGTTCGGCGACTCGGGCGGGGTCTACGTCGCGCATCGCGTGCAAGACGCGAGCGACGGCGATCGCACTGAGGCGACGGTGATCGACGGGTA
>CALAKR010000482.1 GCA_937923225.1 uncultured Aquabacterium sp.
CAGCGAGATCGAGGCTGCGTTGGCCGCCGGCAAGCTGTCTTCGCCCGATGCGTCGGTGCGCGAAGAGGCCATTGATTCGCTGGCCAGTGCCGCGGATGAATCCAAGCTGCCGGTGATCGACAAGGCCCTGGCTGCTGAAACCAATGCCAAGCTCAAGGCGCGCCTGACGGCCGTGCGCGCGAAGGCCTTGCTGTCCGCGAACGACCCGGCCCGCCGGATCGAGGCTGCCGAGGCTCTGGCCTCGCTGGGCAACCCGGAGGCCCGCGCCACGCTGATGGAGCGCATGGCCGACAGCGGCGAGACCGACCCCAAGGTGCAGAGCGCACTGCGCACGGCATTGGACAGCGTCAACACCAAGCTCGCCTGGGGCGAGCGCGCCGGTGTGGTCTTCACCGGCATCAGCCTGGGCTCCATCCTGCTGCTGGCCGCGCTGGGCCTGGCCATCACCTATGGCCTGATGGGGGTGATCAACATGGCCCACGGCGAGCTGATGATGATCGGCGCCTATGCCACCTACGTGGTGCAGAACGTGTTCCGCCAGTACTTCCCTGGGGCCTTCGACTGGTACATCCTGATGGCGATCCCGATGGCCTTCCTGGCCTCGGCCCTGGTGGGTGCGGTGCTGGAGCGCAGCGTGTTCCGCTTCCTCTACGGCCGCCCGCTGGAAACACTGCTGGCCTCCTGGGGCATTAGCCTGGTGCTGATGCAGGCCGTGCGCAGCCTGTTCGGCGCGCAAAACGTGCAGGTCGAGAACCCCGGCTGGCTCTCGGGTGGCTACGACATCCTCAGCAACCTGACGCTGCCCTACAACCGCCTGGCCATCATCGTGTTCGCGGCCCTGGTGCTGCTGGGCATGACGCTGCTGATCGCCAAGACGCGCATGGGCCTGTTCGTGCGCAGCGTGACGCAGAACCGCCCGATGGCCTCATGCATGGGCGTGAACACGGCCCGCGTGGACACCATGGCCTTCTCGCTGGGCGCGGGCATCGCCGGCCTGGCGGGCTGCGCACTCTCGCAGATTGGCAACGTGGGCCCCGACCTCGGCCAGAACTACATCGTGGACTCGTTCATGGTGGTGGTGCTGGGCGGCGTGGGCCAGATCGCCGGCACCGTGTACGCGGCACTGGGCCTGGGCATCGTCAACAAGTTCCTGGAAGGCTGGACCGGCGCCGTGCTGGCCAAGATCTTCGTGCTGGTCATCGTCGTCGTCTTCATCCAGAAGCGTCCGCAAGGTCTCTTTGCGATGAAGGGCCGCAGTGCCGAAGCCTGACCTGAGGGAAACAATCAAATGAATGCTGTGATGACTTCTCCGAGCCTGACGCTGGCGGTGCCGACGGTGCCCAACAGCGCATTGGGCCCCAAAGGCTGGACGGCCGTGATCGCCGCGGTGATCACCGTGGTGGTGCTGGCGCCTGTGCTGAACCTGCTGGTACCGGCGGACAGCGTGTTACACCTCTCCGACTACGCCTTGTCGCTGATCGCCAAGATCATGTGCTATGCCATCTGCGCGCTGGCCATGGACCTGATCTGGGGCTACACCGGCATCCTGTCGCTGGGCCATGGCCTGTTCTTCGCCTTGGGCGGCTATGCCATGGGCATGTACCTGATGCGCCAGATCGGCCGTGACGGCAGCTACAAGAGCGATCTGCCCGACTTCATGGTCTTCCTGGACTGGAAGGAGGTGCCCTGGCACTGGACCTTCTCCGAATCCTTCATTGCCCAGATGATCCTGGTGGTGCTGGTGCCGGGCCTGCTGGCCTTCATCTTTGGCTTCTTCGCCTTCCGCTCGCGCATCAAGGGTGTGTATTTCTCGATCATCACGCAGGCGATGACGTTTGCCGCCATGCTGCTCTTCTTCCGCAACGAGACGGGCTTCGGCGGCAACAACGGCTTCACCGACTTCAAGCGCATCCTGGGCATCACCATCGCGCAGCCCTCCACCCGCATGGCGCTGTTCGTGATCACGGGCCTGACGCTGATCGGCTTCTACCTGATGGCGCGCTGGCTGGTGAACACCAAGTTCGGCCGCGTGCTGCAGGCCATCCGTGATGCGGAGAACCGTGTCATGTTCTGCGGCTATAACCCGCTGGCCTACAAGCTGGCCATCTGGACGCTGTCGGCCGTGATGTGCGGCATTGCCGGTGCCCTGTACGTGCCGCAGGTGGGCATCATCAACCCGAGCGAGATGTCGCCGGCCGCGGGCATCGAGATGGCCATCTGGGCGGCGGTAGGCGGCCGTGCCACGCTGATCGGCCCGATCATTGGCGCCTTCTTCGTCAACGGGGCCAAGAGCTGGTTCACCGTGGCCTTCCCGGAGTTCTGGCTGTACTTCCTGGGCCTGCTGTTCATCTTGGTCACGCTGTTCCTGCCGCAGGGCATCGTGGGCGGCGTCAAGAAGCTTCTCAACAAGAACAAGGGCGAGGTGAAGGCATGACCCCCGATCTGATGGAAGAAGGCACGGCCACGCTGAACCGCGCCAAAGGTGTCCCCGCCAACGCTGGTGAATCCGGTGGGCGAGAAGCTGCCTACGGCCGCGTGGTCGAGCCCGGGCAGCTGGATGTGGCCCACGGCACCATCCTGTACCTGGACGACATCTCGGTCAGCTTCGACGGTTTCAAGGCCTTGAACAAGCTGAGCCTGAACATTGCCGTTGGCGAGATGCGCTGCATCATCGGCCCCAACGGCGCGGGCAAGACCACGATGATGGACGTGATCACCGGCAAGACCCGGCCCGATGTGGGCAAGGCCTTCTTCGGCTCCACGATCGATCTGCTGTCCATGCGCGAGAACGAGATCGCGCAGGCGGGCATCGGCCGCAAGTTCCAGAAGCCCACGGTGTTCGAGCAGCTCAGCGTGTTCGAGAACCTGGAGCTGGCGCTCAAGGCAGATCGCCGCGCGCTGTCGTCGGTGTTCTTCAAGCTGGACAGTGCCCAGATGGACCGCATCGCCGAGATGCTCAAGCTGATCCACCTGAAGGACGAGGCCCAGCGCACGGCCGGCCTGCTCTCGCACGGCCAGAAGCAGTGGCTGGAGATCGGCATGCTGCTGATGCAGGACCCGAAGCTGCTGCTGCTCGACGAGCCCGTGGCCGGCATGACCGATGAAGAAACCGAGCGCACGGCTGAGCTGTTCCTCTCGCTCGAAGGCGCGCACTCGCTGGTCGTCGTCGAGCACGACATGAAGTTCATCAACGAGCTGACCACGCGCGGTGCCACGGCCGACAAGAAGAAGGTGACCGTGCTGCACGAAGGCTCGGTGCTGGCCGAAGGCACGCTGGCGCAAGTGCAGGCCAACGACAAGGTCGTCGAGGTCTACCTCGGGAGATGAAATGCTGAACGTCGAACAAGTCAACCAATACTACGGCGGCTCGCACATCCTGCGTGGCCTGGGTTTCGAGGCCAAGGTGGGCGAGGTCACCGTCGTCCTGGGCCGCAACGGCGTGGGCAAGACCACGCTGCTCAAGAGCCTGATGGGCCTGGTGCCGATCAAGTCCGGCGCGATCAAGCTTGATGGGCAGGCCATCGACAAGCTCAAACCCTACGAGCGCGTGCGCCTGGGCGTGGGTTACGTGCCCCAGGGGCGCGAGATCTTCGGGCGCCTCACGGTGGCCGAGAACCTGCAGATGGGCCTGGCCAGCAAGCCGGGCAGCACACCTTTCCCGGAGCAGCTCTTCGATCTGTTCCCGGTGCTCAAGCAGATGATGCACCGCCGGGGCGGTGACCTGTCCGGTGGTCAGCAGCAGCAACTGGCCATCGCCCGCGCGCTGGCGGCTGGCCCCAAGCTGCTGATCCTGGACGAGCCCACCGAAGGCATCCAGCCCAGCATCATCAAGGACATCGGCCGCGCCATCCGCAAGCTGGCCGACGAAGGTCTGAACGGCCAGAAGATGGCCGTGGTACTGGTCGAGCAGTTCTACGACTTCGCCGCCGAACTGGCCGACCAGTACCTGGTGATGG
>CALAKR010000483.1 GCA_937923225.1 uncultured Aquabacterium sp.
CCCCGCGTGGTGGCGGCCCAGGTGATCGAGACCGGCCTGGAACAGGATCTGGGCAGCAGCGCCCTGGAAGACCTGACCCAGGCCCTGCTGGAGCAGGACGTGCACTACCGGCCAGCGGCCTGGGGTTTCAGCCCCTGCGTCGTGCTGCCCACCTGGGCCCGCCCCAGCTTCAGCGAGCAGCAGATCGAAGAGCTCGAACGCATCCAGGGCTACCTGGTCGACGCCACCGAAGACACCATCCAGGACGTGCTGCGTCTGCGCGAGGAGTTCCTGCGCGGCATCGGCGTGACGGACCGGCACATCATGCGTGCCACCGGCGCCCCGGATCCCGGCACGGCCGCCCGCAAGGGCAATCGCATGGTGAATTGAACGGGCACGCCGCTCAGGCGGCGTGCAGCGCCTGCAGTGCTTCGCCTGCCTGGATCGGATCACCCGTTCGGTTGTAGGTATCCACCCAGACCTGGTAGCTCTTGATCACGCCCGTGTCCCAGGGGTGGAAACCGGGTTTGAAATAGCGCAGGTACTTGCCCGTGAGGCGCGAGTACAGCCCGTTCCAGCCGAACAGCCACCACAGGCCCTTGGCGCCCATCTTCCAGCGCTGGGCACGGCTGAAGCCATCGACCTTGAGCATGTAGCTGGTGCTCAGCATCACGTTGAGGTTGAAGCCCAGCGTCACGAACACCAGTGCCAGGGTGCGGCGCAGGTAACCCACCTTGGCCACCTTCTGCAGCACATCGCAGGCCACGGCCTTGTGCTCCATCTCTTCCATGGCGTGCCAGGCGTACATGGCGCGCATGCGGTGATCGGCCTGGGCCAGCACGGTGGAGTCCTCGCACAGCGCCTCGGCCATGGTGGCCGTGAGGTGCTCGGCGGCAGCCGTGTCGGCCAGCGTCACCGCCGCCGGCAGGTACTTGCGCGCGATGTTGAACATCACGTGGCGCTGGAAGGCTTCCAGCCGGTCCACGTCGATGCCCTGGCGGCGCAGGCGGTCGTTGTACTGGCTGTGAACGATGCCATGCTGCCCCTCCTGCCGCATGAAGTGCTTCACGTCGGTCAGCAACTGCGGGTCGGTGATTTGATCGCGGTAGTCGCGCACGCAGGAGATGAAGTAGCGCTCGCCTTCCGGGAAGATGGTGGACATGGCGTCGAAGTAACGCGTCTTGAACGCGTCACCGGCGAACCAGTACTGGGGGATGTCACCTTCCAGATCGAAATCCAGCTTCTCGCGCGGAACGATCACAGGGGTGTCGGATACGTGCTTGCTCATGGGGCTGTCCTCCTCATCGTGCCGCCACTTTAGGCTTTCGGCCACAAAAGCGTGAGAGGTTAGGGCGACAAGCATGGGCAGATTTTGCGACATGCGCCCTCGGGATTTCCCTTGGATCAACCAACCGTTCAGGCGTACTCGACCGCCGAATCCCCACGGCAGAAGCCGAACAGGCGCAGCCCGCTCCGGCGGGCCAGCTCGATGCCCAGGGTGGTGGGCGCAGAGATGGCGGCCATGGCCCCGATGCCGGCACGCACGCACTTGCTGACCATCTCGTGGCTGGCGCGGCTGCTCACCAGTGCCAGGCCATCGGGCATGAGTGCGCCTTCACGGGCCAGCGCGCCGATCAGCTTGTCGAGCGCGTTGTGGCGGCCCACATCTTCTCGCACCAGCACGATGCCTTCACCTGGCAAGGCCCACGCGGCGGCATGGCAGCCACCTGTCTGCGCCTGCAGCGCTTGCAAAGGCGGCAATGCGCGAAAAGCCTGGCTGATGGCCTCGGTGGGCCAGCCCTGCCCTGAGCCACCCACGGCACCCACAGTCCCCGTCGGCAGGCTCTCGTAGAAGGCCTGCAGGCTGTCGATGCCGCACAGGCCGCAACCCGTGCGCCCCGCCAGTTGGCGACGCCTGTCCTTGAAGCGCTCGAAGGCCCGGGGTGATACCTGCAGCTGCACGGACACGCCCAGCGGTGCGCGTTGCACCTCGATATCGCGCAGCTCGTCCAGCGAGGTCAACAGGCCTTCCGACAGCGAGAACCCCAGCGCGAAATCTTCCAGATCCAGCGGCGTGGCCATCATCACCACATGCGACACGCCGTTGTAGACCAGGGCCACCGGCTGCTCGTCGATCACCTGATCGGCCAGGTGCTGCGTGCTCGCGCCCACATGGCGTGCCACGGCGACGCGGCCCACGCCGTGCACCGCGCCATCGACTTTCAGCTCATCAGCCAGCGCACTCATGCGGCCTCCATCTCGGCCGGTGCCGCCGTCGGCCGCAAGCGCACAGGGATCGACTTCGACGTGGGCGTGCGCGCGCCCAGCGCATGGCTGGCCAGCGGCACCAGCACATTGGTCTCGGGGTAGTAACCCGCCACGCAACCCCGTGGGATGTCGTAGTCGACCAGGCGGAAGCTCTTGGCCTCACGCACCACCGCGTCATCCACGGCCGCGCCCACCAAGTCCACCCAGGCGCCGTCCGGCAGGCCCAGCATGGCGCGGTCATCGGCATGGATAAACAGCACGCGGCGCTGGCCGAACACCCCCCGGTAGCGGTCGTCCAGGCCGTACACCGTGGTGTTGTACTGGTCGTGCGATCGCACCGTGGTCAGGGTGAACACCGGCGCGCCATCACGCGCGGCGGCCTGGGCCTGATGCACCGCCGTGTCCACCGGGATCGCGTGCACCATCAGCTGCGCCTTGCCCGAAGGCGTGACCCACACACGCTCACCGGCCGTGTTGCGCAGCCGGAATCCGCCCGGGTGGTGCACCTTCTCGTTGAAGCCCTTGAACTCGTCGAACACCTTTTCGATGTGCTCGCGGATGCGGTCGTAATCCTCCACCAGCCACATCCAGGGCACCGTGCTGTGAGGCAAGGCCGCCATGGCCAGCCGCGCCACGATCATCGGCTCCGACAGCAGGTGTTCGGATGCGGGCTCGTTGATGCCGGCCGACAGGTGCACCATGCTCATCGAATCTTCCACGCTCACGTGCTGCGGCCCAGCGGCCTGCTGGTCGATCTCGGTGCGGCCCAGGCAGGGCAGCACCAGCGCCTCGCGGCCCAGCACCGTGTGGCTGCGGTTGAACTTGGTGGCCACGTGAACTGTCAACGCACATTGCCGCAACGCTGCCCACGTGGTGGGTGTGTCAGGCGTGGCCGCCGCGAAGTTGCCGCCCATCGCGAAGAACACCGAGGCACGCCCATCACGCATGGCCTCGATCGCGCCGATGGTGTCGTGCCCGTCATGGCGCGGCGGCTCAAAGCCATCCACCGCCTTCAAACGGTCCAGAAACGCCGGGGCGGGCTTCTCGTAGATGCCCATGGTGCGATCACCCTGCACATTGCTGTGGCCGCGCACGGGGCACAGGCCCGCACCCGGCTTGCCCACCATGCCGCGCAGCAGCAGCAGGTTGGCGATCATCTGCACCGCGGCCACGCCATGGCGGTGCTGCGTGATGCCCATGCCCCAGCAGGCGATCACCTTCTGCGACTTAGCGATCACCTCGGCGGCGTGCACCATGCGGTCACGCCACAGGCCCGATTCACGCTCGATCAGCGCCCAGTCCTCGGCCTCGATGTCCTCGCGCAAGGCCTCGAAGCCCTGCGTGTGCTCTGCGATGAAATCCGTGTCCAGCACGCGCGGCTGGCCGGCGGCCACGGCCTGGTCATCCAGCACCAGCAGGTGCTTGATGATGCCTTTGAGCAGGGCGATGTCACCGCCCACCTTGAGCTGGAAGTAATCCGACGTGATGGTGGTGGCGCCACCGCTCAGCATCTCCACCGGACTCTGCGGATCGGCAAAGCGCTCCAGCCCGCGCTCGCGCAGCGGGTTGAAGCTCAGGATCCGCGCGCCACGGCGGGCCGCCGCGCGCAGCTCGCCCAGCATGCGCGGGTGGTTGGTGCCCGGGTTCTGCCCGAAGATCAGGATGCAGTCGGCCTCTTCGAAATCATCGAGGGTGACGGTGCCCTTGCCCACCCCCACGCTGCCCTTGAGGCCCGTGCCGCTGGGCTCGTGGCACATGTTCGAGCAATCCGGGAAGTTGTTGGTGCCGAACTCGCGCACGAACAACTGGTACAGAAAGGCCGCCTCGTTGCTGGTGCGCCCCGAGGTGTAGAAGATGGCTTCATCAGGCGATGGCAGCGCCTGCAGATGCCGCGCGATGGTGGCGAAGGCCTCGTCCCAGCCGATGGCGCGGTAGCGGTCCGTCACCGGGTCATAGGCCATCGGTTCGGTCAGGCGGCCCATGGCTTCCAGCGCGTGGTCACTCCAGCCGTGCAGCTCGCTCACCGTGTGCTGCGCGATCACCTGGGGCGTGGCGCGGTCGGCCGTGGCTTCGGCGGCCACCGCCTTCACCCCGTTCTCGCAGAACTCGAAGCTGGAGGTGTGCTGCCGATCGGGCCAGGCGCAGCCCGGGCAGTCAAAGCCATCGGGCTGGTTGGCCGACAGCAAGGTGCGCGAGCCCTTGGCCGCAATGCGGTGCTGCAGCAGTTGGCGGGCCACGCTGCGCAGCGCGCCCCAGCCCCCGGCAGGGCCCTTGTAGAACTGGATCTTGGCTTCGCTCATGGGTGTCTGGGGGTTCGTGCGTACTGCCGCGCTTATGTCTTGATGAACATGTGCGCCGCACAGCCTGATCGAACCGCACCCACGCACCTACCCTCCTACTCTAGGCCGGGGCACGCCCCCTGGCAATAAGCCCTGCAGAGCCGATAACATATGCTCTGAACAGCATATGAAAGCCCTCCACGTCCACATCGACCCGGCCTGGCAGGTCACCGGCCCCGGCGGCCTGGCCCTGCCGCCGCGCGTGCTGCACTGGCTGGTGGCCATCCAGGCCCACGGCAGCCTGTCGGCCGCGTGCAAGGCCACGGGCGCCTCCTACCGCCACACCTGGAAGCTGGTGCGCGAGGCCGAAGCCGCCATGGGCGCCCCGCTGGTGGCCATGGCGCGGGGCAAGGGCTCTCAACTCACACCGCTGGGCGAGGCCCTGGTCTGGGCCCAGCGCCGCTTCGAGGCCCGCCTGCGCCCCCAGCTCGACAGCCTGGCCCTGGAGCTGCAGGCCGAGCTGCACCGCGTGCTCAGCGACACCGACCGGCCCCTGCGCGTGTGCGCCAGCCACGGCTTCGCCATCGAGATCCTGCAACGCCTGCTGGGCGAGGCCGGCGAGCCGCTGGACTGGCGCTACACCGACAGCAGCCAAGCCCTGGCCGCCCTGCACGCGGGCCATGCCGATGTGGCCAGCCTGCACCTGCCGCA
>CALAKR010000484.1 GCA_937923225.1 uncultured Aquabacterium sp.
GTGGCGGCACGGCCGGCGCAGGCAGCGAGCCAGCCAGTTCGCAGACCGTGTTCCAAATCCTCCCTCAAGGCGCCCCGGGCCTGGTCGAGTACACCGTGGAAATCGACGGCCAGGCCACGCGCTACCGCAACACGGCACCAGCCTGGGTCAACTTCGTCTGGCCCAACCCATCGGGCAACCCCGGTGTGCGCATCACCGGCGTCACGGTCGATGGCCGCAGCGTCGAGCTGCTCAACGAGCCCGGCCGCTTCGGCCTGACGCGCATGTTCGAGCTGGCGCAGCGCCGCAAGCTGAACGACAACGTCAACGAGCTGAGCTGGTCACGCAACGGCCAGACCGTGACGGTGCAACTGCGTCTGATCAGCCAGCCCGGCGCATCGGCCCCGCCATCCAGCGCGGGTGATGCGGGCGGGGGCAGCGCGCCCGCCGGCGGCGCCGCCAGCCTGCGCAACCTGCGCCTGCCCTCGCTCGTGGTTGGCAATGACCAACCCGCCACCACCCCTACGGCAACCACCTCCCAGGTCGCCAGCGCCGAGGTGGCCCCATGATCAGCACCCTCACGCCGGCCCGCCTGGTCTACTTTGGCAAGATCCCCACGCGCGGCGATTTCATCCGCAGCCCCGGCCCCGCCGCGCTGATCAAGACCATGGACCAGTGGCTCAGCCAGGGCCTGGAAACCATGGCGCAGGACGCGCACTGGAAAACGCTGTACGACCAGGCCTGGCCCATCCACTTCGCCTTCCTGGGCACCGGCAGCCACGCCGTGCTGGCAGGCCACCTAGCGCCGAGCACCGACCAGTCCGGCCGGCGCTTCCCGCTAATCACCGCTGGCACCTTCGACAGCGATGTACCGGCCGGCTTCACCGCGCGCGCGCCCATGGCGCTCAACAAGCTGTGGATCAAGCTGGCCCACGCCAGCCAGCAGATCCGCGCGGCGGCCGATGCCAACCACGTGCTGGGCGAGTACCTGCAGCAGCAGATCGACATCGACGCGGATCCAATCGCGCACGAAGCCAGCTACCGCGATTTCCTGGAGCTGCAGACTGTTGGCACCCTGCAAGGCCTGCTGCAGCAAAGCGGCCATGAGCTGGACCTGCGCCTGAGCGTGCTGGCTTTGGGCCTGCTGATGGAGGCCGTGCCCACACGCGGGCGCCAGCCCATCGACAAGGGCCTGTGCCTGCCGCTGCCCGCTGTGAAGCTGCACCAGCCCTACGTGGCCACTTTCTGGCTGGACCTGATCGCGCGCTTCCTCAAGGCCCGCACCGATTTGGAGATAGCCCTCTACCTGCCCCAGCCGCCACAGGCCGAGCCGCCGCTGCTGTACCTGAGCTTCTCCGGCGGTTCGGCCCAGCACCTCAGCGCCATGCTCGATCCGCGCACGGTGCACGACACCTTCGTCGACATGCGCCGCGCACGCTGGGCCGAGGCCCATGCAAGCCAGAGCTACAACACCAAGAAGCTGTCGAGCTACCTGCAGCAGCCGCAACTCTCGCTGCAGCAGGCCGCCCGCACCTTCCACGAAGCCTTTCTAGGGGAATGACCACCGTGATGTTCCGCCCTCATTCCATTGCTGCCCTGCGCGCCCTGGCCTGTGCCGCTGGCCTGGCCTGCGCACCGCTGTGGGCCCAGACTACCCCAGCTGCATCCGATGCCACCGCCCAGGTCAGCACACAGCCGCAAGCCAACGGCAAGGTCGTCGCCTCCGGCGTGGTGCCCGATGAAAGCACGCGCCAGGCCGTGCTGGCCCAACTGCGCGCCCAATACGGCAACGATCGCGTCGTGGACCAGTTGGGCGTGGGCAACCTGGTCGCGCCACCCAAGTGGTCCGACAGCCTGCAGAAAATCCTCGGCACGCCCTCGCTCAAGCGCGTCAGCCGCGGTGCGCTCAAGGTCCGCGGCAATGTCATCGAGGTCTCCGGCGAGGTCGAAAACGAGGCCACCAAGCAGCAGGTGCTGTCGGACATCTCCACACAGCTGAACCCCACCTACACGGTGCGCAGCAGCCTGCGCGTGGCTGCCGCCCCGCCCACGCCCACGCTGGATTCCACCCTGGCCAACCGCACCATCGAGTTCCAGCCCGGCAACGCCCTGCTCACGCCCAACGGCCAGCGCCTGCTGGACGAACTGGTTCCCATCCTGGCCAAGATGCCCGGCAAGCGCTTCGAGGTGGTCGGCCACACGGATGCCGATGGTGCGCGTGACGCCAACATCGTGCTGTCGGCCAACCGGGCCAATACCGTGCGCCAGTACCTGGCCGCCAAGGGCATCCCATACGCCTCATTGCTGACCAGCGGCGCAGGGCCCGATCACCCCGTGGCCGACAACAGCACCGAAGAAGGCCGTGCGCGCAATCGGCGCATCGAGTTCAAGCCTTTGCCTTGACGCAAGGCTGAAGCCTGGGCCGCCTTCCGGCGGCTTCTGGCACCACAAGCGCTCAGGCGCTCGGCAAGGGTGGCACGCCCAGCAGCTCCTCGACATGGGCCAGGCTGCCACCATCCTTGAGCACAGCACGCAGCCACTCATGCAGCGGCATGTTGCCCCACTGCACGGCCTTGTCAGCCAGGTAGGCCACCGGGCTGTGTGGCTCGGTCTGGCGGAAGAACTCGGCCACCTGCTGCAACTGGCGCAAGGCCTGCGCACGGGTCTGCAGGTGCGCCGTCACCGTGTGCTGCGGCAGGGCGTGCCCCTGCAGCGCAGCGGCCTGCCCATCGAACGACAGGTTATTCGCCGCCCCGGCACCGATCGATGCGCCTACGGCGGGCGCGCCACCATCGACCAAGACGCCACGCTCGCGCGCCAGGCGCTCGGCCGCATGGATGACATCGTCCAATGCCGTGCGAGCCGCGACGAACCCGGGGCCTTCATCGCCCAGCAGGCCGTCCACCACCAACTGCAGCTCGGACAAGGCCTCACGCGCACGACGTGCCTGCGCCAGGTTGTCCGCCACGTACGGTGCTGCGGTGGCCTGCAAGGCCTTGGCCAGCGCCTGTGCCGTCAGGCTTTCCTGCACATCACCATCGGGATCGGCCTGGCGCAAGCGCGCGGCCTCGACCTCGCGCAGCGCGTAGCGACGGCCAGGCCCGGCATCCACCAAGGCGCGTCCATGAGCCAAGCTCACCACCTGGGTCAGCAACCAGCTCAGATTGCCAATGCGCTGCTCCTGGTCGCCCGCCTCCGGCAAGGGATGCACGCTGGGCCAGAAGGTCTGCGCCGCACGGGCACACAGCAGCAGGCCATCGGCCAGGCCACCAAAGCCCTGCCGCTGGGCCAAGGCTTCGGTCAACCAGCCCAGCAGGCGCAGATCCTTGGTGCGGCTGCTCAGCAAGCTGGTGCAACGCAATTCCACCGCGGACCAGTCGGCCACCTTGATCTCGGTTTTCCACTCGCCCTGGTCGAGCGTGGGATCATCGGCCCGGCGATCATGCGCGATGGCGTCGAACTCGTCCGAGAAGGACAGGTCATCGCCACAGGGCGCATCAGGTGAAATGGGCTGGAGCAGTGCGTCGAGGTTCATGGCAGGCATGGTCAGCATCAATACGGTGGCTGGCGCATGGAGCGGCGGTCAAGCTGACGATTCTGGCATGTGGCCGCCGCGCGCGGCTCCCCTCCTCTTGGGGTATTTGCGGCAATGCGTACAGGCCCAAAACCCTGCTATGGTGCGCAGCACTAACAACAAGGACTTCACAGGGGCGCCCGGGGCCAGCCATGCTGCCGACGGGTCAGGACGTGTGCCATCGGCGATGATGGTCTGCGGTGCCGTGCGCCTCCCAACGGAGCCCGCCAGTCACCCATGAACACCACGTCCATTGCATCCACGCCCATGCCCCCCAACAGCTCACGCCTGCCCTTGTGGCCCAAGCTGGCCTACACCGCCTTCGTGGCCGTGCTGGTGCCGCACTACTGGCAGGCCTACGGCCCCACCAACTTCCTGTACTTCTGCGACATCGCACTGCTGCTCACCGTGGTGGCCATGTGGAAAGAATCGGCTGTGCTGGCATCCGCTTGCGCCGTGGGCATCCTGCTGCCCCAGGTGTTCTGGATGATCGACTTCCTGGGCAGCCTGGTGGGCCTGCCTTTCACGGGCATGACGGCCTACATGTTCCAGGACAGCATCCCGCTGTTCGCCCGCTTCCTGTCCTTCTTCCACTTCTGGCTGCCGCTGCTGCTGGTGTGGCTGGTGGCGCGCCTGGGCTATGACAAGCGCGGCCTGTGG
>CALAKR010000485.1 GCA_937923225.1 uncultured Aquabacterium sp.
TGATGCGCATCCTCAAGCGCCAGTTCAGCCAGCGTTATGCGCTCAAGGACCTGGTGGCCGAGGTGCTCACCTTCGATTACCTGGGCGCACTGGCCGTGTCGCTGGCCTTTCCGCTGCTGCTGGTGCCGCACCTGGGTCTGATCCGCACGGGCCTGTTCTTCGGGCTGCTGAACGTGGCGGTGGCCGCCTGGGCCCTGTGGCTGTTCAGAGCTGAGCTGCGCACCTGGGGTGCGCACGCGCTGGCCTGCGCGCTGGCCACGCTGGTGCTGGGCGTTGGCATGGTGGGCGCCCAACCCCTCACCACCTGGGCAGAGGACCGTTTCTACGGCGAGGGCATCGTGCTGCGCGAGCACACGCCCTACCAACGCATCGTGCTCACGCATGGGCATGGTGCCACCAAGCTCTACCTCAATGGCAACCTGCAGTTCTCGTCGCGTGACGAGTACCGCTACCACGAGACGCTGGTGCACCCAGCCATGACGGCCCATGGCGCGCCGCGCCGGGTGCTGGTGCTCGGCGGCGGCGATGGCATGGCCGTGCGCGAGGTACTGCGCCATCCTGGCGTGCAGCAGGTGACGCTGGTCGAGCTGGATCCGGCCATGACGCGCTTGTTCAGCCAGGACGATCGCCTGCGCGCGCTCAATGGCGATGCACTGCGCTCGCCCAAGGTGCGCGTGGTCAACACCGATGCCTTCAACTGGCTGGACCAGCACGATGAGGTCTTCGACGTGATCGTGGTGGATTTCCCCGATCCCACCAACCACGCCATCGGCAAGCTCTACACCACCACCTTCTACGCCTTGCTCGACAAGCATCTGGCGGCCAGCGGCTATGCCGTGGTGCAGACCACCTCGCCGTTGATCGCGCGGCAAAGCTACTGGACCGTGGTCAGCACGCTGGAAGCCGTGGGCCTGAGCGCCACGCCCTACCACGCCCATGTGCCCAGCTTCGGAGAGTGGGGCTTCGTGCTGGTCCACCGGCGGCCATGGCGCGCGCCGGCCGATTGGCAGGCAGATCTTCCTTCGGGCCTGCGTTTCCTGTCGCCGGCCGTGCTGCCCGGGCTGTTCGTGTTCCCGCCGGACATGGCACGCGTGCCGGCCGAGCCGAACCGCTTGAGCAACCAGGGCCTGGTGCACACCTTCGAGCAAGAGTGGGGGCAGGTTCGCTGATGGCTGCGCCTGTGCACATGCCGCCAACGTGGTCCCGGCGAGGGCTGCTGGGATGGGGCGTGGCCGGCGCTGCGGGGCTGGGGTTACCGGGGTGCGGCCCGCGCGGTGCAGCGACCATAAAGCCCGGTCTTCAATCGGTATTGCCTGATGACCTCGAAGGCGGCTGGGTGGGGCAACTGGCCGAACGCGGCCATGCCTGGCGCGATGGCCGTTGGCGCCCGGGTGGGCGCATCGTGTTCACGCGCCGTGTGCACACGCTGGTGGTGGGCGGTGGCATCGCGGGGTTGGCCGCAGCCCGAGTGCTGCAGGACAACGGGCTGGACGACCTGGCCGTGCTGGACCTGGACGACGAGCCCGGCGGCCACTCGCGTGGCCATGTGCTGATGGGCCAGCCCTGCCCCCTGGGCGCGCACTACCTGCCTGTGCCGGGGGAGGAGGCGCACGAGGTGGCGCAGTGGCTGGAAAGCCAGGGCCTGATCAGGCGCCAGCAGGGCCGCTGGGTGGGCGATGAGCGCCACCTCTGCCACAGCCCGCAGGAGCGCCTGTTCATGCCCGACACCGATGGCGGTGTCGGCGCCACGGTGGGCGCCTACTGGCCTGGCCATTGGCAGGAGGGGCTGCTGCCCGCAGGGGCCAATACGCACCGCCAGCATGAGCGCTTCATGCAGCAGGCCAGGCAACTGCACCAGGCGCTGGGCTTTGCCATGCCCACGGTGCGCAAGCCCTGGAACGCAGGCTTGGCAGCGCTCGATGCTGTCACCTTCGACCAGTGGCTGGACCAGCAGGGCCTGGACGACCCGGGCCTGCGCTGGGCGCTCGACTATGCCTGTCGTGATGACTACGGCGCCGGCTCGGCCCGCGTGTCGGCCTGGGCGGGGCTGCAGTATTTCGTCAGCCGTCATGAGGGCGATGAATCCGCCGATGCGCTGCTGACCTGGCCCGAAGGCAATGCCTGGCTGGTGCGCCGCCTGGCCCAGGGCCTGGGCGATCGGTGGCACCCCGCCACGGTGGCGCTGGCCGTCACCCCAGGCCGGCGCGAGGTGGTGGTGGACAGCTGGTCCGTGCGGCGCAATCGGCCGGAGCGGTGGATCGCCCGGCGCGTGGTGATGGCCGTGCCCCTGATGGTCGGGCACCGCCTGCTGGCCGCGCCGCCAGCCCCCTTGGCGGCTGTGCAAGCCCTGTTGCGCCAGGCGCCCTGGCTGGTCAGCAATCTGGCCTTGCGCGAGCCCTTGATTGAACGCCAGGGCGTACCCCTGTCATGGGACAACGTGGCCTACACCCGGCAGGGGCCGGCGGCGCTGGCCGAGCCCTCGCTCGGCTATGTCAATGCGCGCCACCAGAGCCTGGCCCCGGCACCGCAGGATGCCCCCGTGGTGCTCACGCACT
>CALAKR010000486.1 GCA_937923225.1 uncultured Aquabacterium sp.
AAGGCCGGCCTCACGCATTGCACGCCCGATGAGTTCGCGCGCCTGCAGCAGCTCAACGCCGATTACAAGGACCGCTTCGGCTGGCCCTTCATCCTGGCCGTGCGCGGCCCGCGCGGCGCGGGCCTGAGCCGCCAGCAGATCATCGAGACCTTCGCGCGGCGCCTGCGCCTGCCGGCCGATTTCGAGCGCGCCGAATGCCTGCGCAACATCCACCGCATCGCCGAGATCCGCCTGAACGACAAGTTCGGCGTGGCGCCCGAGCAGGGCAACCTGATCCTGGGTTGGGCCGATGACCTGGCTGTGCACAGCGAGCCTGGCTATGTGGAGCAAGGCCAGCTCACCGTCACCTACCTGACACCCGCGCACCAGGCCGCCGCCGCGCAACTGGTGCAGTGGATGAAGGACGATTGCGGTTTCGACGAGGTGAGCATCGATGCCGTCGGCAACGTGGTGGCCCGCTACCACGGCATCGATCCCCAAGCCCCGTACCTGCTGACCGGCTCGCACTACGACACCGTGCGCAACGGCGGCAAGCACGATGGCCGCCTGGGCATCTTCGTGCCCATGGCCTGCGTGCGTGAGCTGCACCGCGCGGGCAAGCGCCTGAAGCACGGCATCGAGCTCGTCGGCTTCGCGGAAGAAGAAGGCCAGCGCTACAAGGCCACCTTCCTGGGCTCTGGCGCGCTGACCGGTGATTTCGACCCGCGCTGGCTGGACCAGGTCGATGCCGACGGCATCCCCATGCGCGACGCGATGAAGGCCGCCGGCCACAGCGCCGATCTGGCCGACATCGTCAAGCTCAAGCGCGATCCCCAGCAGTACCTGGGCTTCGTTGAAGTGCACATCGAGCAAGGCCCCTGGCTGGACGAGATCGACCAGCCGCTGGGCGTGGTGACGGCCATCAATGGCAGCGCGCGCTACACGGGCGAGGTGATTGGTCTGGCCAGCCACGCGGGCACCACGCCGATGGACCGACGCAAGGACGCCGCCGCCGCCGTGGCCGAACTGGTGCTCTACGTGGAAGAGCGCGCATCGCAAGATTTGAAGGCACCCAGCGGCCCCTCCGTGGGCACCGTGGGCGTGCTGCACGTGCCGGGCGGCTCGATCAACGTGGTGCCCGGCCGCTGCCAGTTCACGCTGGATTTGCGCGCCCCGCTGGACACGCAACGTGACAGCTTGGCCGCCGACGTCGAAGCCCGCCTGGCCGCCATCTGCGCGCGACGCGGCGTGGACTACGTGCTTGAGCGCACGCTGACCGCAGCGGCCGCTCCCTCCAATCCTGCATGGCAGGCACGTTGGGAAGCCGCTGTCAGCCAGTTGGGCCTGCCCGTGGTCAAGCTGCCCAGCGGCGCCGGCCACGACGCCATGAAGCTGCACGAGGTGATGCCGCAGGCCATGCTCTTCGTGCGTGGCGGCAATGCCGGCATCAGCCACAACCCGCTCGAAACCATCACCAACGACGACGCGCAACTGTGCGTCGACGCGTTCACGCATCTGCTGGAAGGTCTATGACCGCTGCCTCTCTCTCGAACTACCAGGCGCTGGACGCCTGGATCGACGCCCATTTCGACGAGGAAGTGCGCTTCCTGCAGGCCCTGGTGCAGGTGCCCACCGACACCCCGCCCGGCAACAACGCGCCGCACGCCGAGCGCACCTCCGAGCTGGTGCAGGCCTTCGGCTGGCAGGCCGAGAAGCACGCCGTGCCCGAAGCCGAGGTTCGTGATTACGGCCTGACCACGCTGACCAACCTGATCGTGCGCCGCCGCTTCAGCCAACAGGGCCGCACCGTGGCGCTCAATGCCCATGGCGATGTGGTGCCGCCGGGCGAAGGATGGACGCACCCGCCCTATGGCGGCGAGATCGCCGAGGGCAAGCTGTACGGCCGTGCCGCCGCCGTCAGCAAGAGCGATTTCGCCACCTTCAGCTTCGCGTTGCGCGCGCTGGAGGCCTTGTCCAAGCAAGCCGATGCGCCCAAGCTCAACGGCGGTGTCGAATTGCACTTCACGTACGACGAAGAGTTCGGCGGTGAACTGGGCCCCGGCTGGTTGCTTAAGCAGGGCCTGACCAAGCCCGACCTGCTGATCGCCGCCGGCTTCAGCTACGAGGTCGTCACCGCGCACAACGGCTGCCTGCAGATGGAAGTGACCGTGCACGGCGTGATGGCGCACGCGGCGATCCCGCACACGGGCGTCGATGCGCTGCAGGGCGCGGTCACCATCCTCAACGCCCTGTACGCGCAGAACACGGCTTACAAGGCCATCACGTCCAAGGTTCCGGGCATCACCCACCCTTACCTGAACGTGGGCCGTATCGAAGGCGGCACCAACACCAACGTGGTGCCGGGCAAGGTCGTGCTCAAGCTCGACCGCCGCATGATCCCTGAAGAGGATCCCGTCGTCGTGGAGGCCGACATCCGCCGGGTGATCGCCGAGGCCGCCGCCAGCTTCCCGGGCATCAAGGTGGACATCAAGCGCCTGCTGCTGGCCAACTCGCTGCAGCCGCTGCCGGGCAACCAGCCGCTGGTCGATGCGCTGCAGAAGCACGGCGAGGCCATCTTCGGCGTGCGCATACCGACCATGGGCACGCCGCTGTATACCGACGTGCGGCTTTATTGCGCCCAGGGGATCCCCGCCGTGATCTACGGCGCCGGGCCGCGCACGGTGTTCGAATCCAACGCCAAGCGCGCCGATGAGCACCTGGTGCTCGACGACCTGCGCAAGGCCACCAAGGTGGTCGCACGCACCTTGCTGGATCTGCTGGCCATTGCATGAGCATTGGATCGCGCGTAGCGAGCACCACCCAATGACACATTGAGCCACGTCATGAAACATCAAAATTTTTCGCTTCAAGGGTAAATTTCGGACACCACCTGCCGAAATCTCCAGGGGAGCCTCATTTCTCCGCGCCTGGTTCGCACGCAGCCTCGCCCACGCGCCCCCTTCCTGACAACAGACACATGGCTCTGGCTGCGACACCCCAGAGGGGCCAGTCATGTCGTTTTCAGGAACCTGAGCATCGTCGGCCGCCTGCGCCTGATGGCCGTCAACATCACCCTGGCCGTGCTGGCCTTGTCGGCGTACACCGGCATCGCGCACTACAACTCCTCGATGGACCAGCGGCTGGCCGCCACCCGTGCCGTGGTCGAGCAATCCAAAAGCATCGCCGAGCGCTATGAGGCTGAAAGCAAGGCCGGCCGCATCAGCAGCGCCGACGCCCAGGCCAAGGCCATCGCCGAGATCAAGGCCATCCGCTACGACGGCAGCGAGTACGTCTGGATCAACGACATGACGCCCCGCATGGTGGCGCACCCGATCAAGCCCGCGCTGGATGGCAAGGACCTCAGCGACATGAAGGACCCGGCCGGCGTCTACCTGTTCAAGGAGTTCGTGGCCACCGTCAAGCGCAGCGGCGCCGGCTACGTGGATTACCAATGGCCCAAGCCCGGCCAGGAACAGCCCGAGCCCAAGCGCTCCTATGTGGCGGGCTTTGCGCACTGGGGCTGGGTGCTGGGTTCTGGCGTGTATGTGGATGTCGTCAAGGCCGAGGCCTTCCGCTTCGCGGGCATCAGCGTGGGCGTGGGCCTGCTGGTAGGCCTGGGCGTGCTGACGCAGGTGCACTTCATGGGCCGCTCGATGCGCCGCCGGCTGGAGTCGGCCGCCAATGCTCTCAATGCCATGGCCGCAGGCGACCTGACGGCCCGCCTGGATCTGGGCACGCATGATGAAATCGGCCGACTGCTGCAAGCCGTGGCCAGCACGCGTGACGGCCTGGCCCACATGGTGCGCGAAGTGCGCGCCGGCACCGAGTACATCAGCACGGCCAGCACGCAGATCGCCACGGGCAACCAGGATCTGTCTGCCCGCACCGAGCAGACCGCCTCCAGCCTGCAGCAAACCGCATCGAGCATGGAAGAGCTGACCAGCACCGTGCGCCACACCGCCGATGCCGCACGCCACGCCGATGGCCTGGCCCGTCAGGCCAGCGATTCGGCCAACAAGGGCGGCAACATCGTCGACCAGGTGGTCAGCACCATGCAGGACATCCATGGCTCGTCGCAGAAGATCGCCGACATCATCGGCGTGATCGACGGCATCGCCTTCCAGACCAATATCCTGGCCCTGAACGCCGCGGTGGAAGCCGCACGTGCCGGTGAGCAAGGCCGCGGCTTCGCCGTGGTGGCCGGTGAAGTGCGCGCACTGGCCCAGCGCTCGGCCACGGCCGCCCGCGAGATCAAGGCCCTGATCGGCAGCTCGGTCGAGCAGATCGCCAATGGCTCGAGTCCGGTGCAGAACGCCGGCGGCGCCATGACGGAGATCCTGACGAACGTGAAGCGCATGAGCGACACCATCGGTGAGATCAGCACAGCCGCCAACGAGCAATCCGACGGCATCGGCCAAGTCAATACCGCCGTGACGCACCTGGACCAGATGACGCAGCAGAACGCCGCGCTGGTGGAAGAATCGGCCGCCGCCGCCGAAAGCCTGCGCGAACAGGCACACCGTCTGGCCCCGGCCGTGGCGGTGTTCAAGCTGGCGGCCTGATCCAGGTCAAGCAGGATCACCCCAGCTTCAGGCGGCGGGTTGCCTGGCGCACCCGACAGTTTGAGACAATCGGGCCACGATGTCCCAGGCCCCCTTGTTTCACATCTCGTTCTACAAGTTCGTCCCGCTGTCCGATCCGGATGGCGTGGTCGATCTGCTGCGCGAACTCGTCGCCCCGCTGACCGGCAGCGTGCTGGTCGCGCACGAGGGCATCAGCGGCGCACTGGCCGCCACGGCAGAGCTGCTCGACACCTTCGAGCATGCCATGCACCACGATCCGCGCCTGCACGGCTGGTTCAGCGACATGCCCTTCAAGCGCAGCGCCTGCACCACCCGCCCCTTCTGGAAGGTGCGCGTGCACCGCAAGGACGAGATCGTGGCCCTGGGCGTGGATGGCGTCACCGGCGTCGTGCCTGAGCGCGCCGCAGGCAACCACCTCAGCCCGCAGGATTTCCGCGCACTGATCAACCAGGACGATGTGGTGCTGCTGGACAACCGCAACCACTTCGAATACCGCCTGGGCCGCTTCAAGCGTGCCATCGACCCGGGCGTGGGCAACTTCCGTGACTTCCCGGCCTACCTGCGCGAACAGGCGCCGCAGTGGAAGGCCGAAGGCAAGCGCGTCGCCATGTACTGCACCGGCGGCATCCGCTGCGAGAAGACCAGCGCGTGGATGCAGCGTGATCTGGGCCTGGACGTGTACCAGCTCGATGGCGGCATCGTGAACTTCCTGCATACGCTGCCGGATGCGGAGACCGACTGGGATGGCGAGTGCTTCGTCTTCGACAACCGCGTGGCGCTGGATGCGCGCTTGCAAGAGACCGACACCACCGCGCACGAGGTGTATGACGATTCGCCCGATGAGGCCTGGCGGCTGGAGCGTGCCCAGCGGCTGGATTCGGTGAACCCCAAGCTGCGCAAGCCTGGCAAGCCAGAGAGGTCATGAAGCGGCGATGACTCGCCCCGCACGCCCGCCCTTGCCCACGCGCAACGGCGTCAGCCCCAGCAGCGTTGCGCTGCCCAGCGGCCCCTGGGCCACGGTGCTCGACTTCATGGCAGAACGCCTGCCCGCAGTCTCTCGCAACGAATGGCAAGCCCGCATGCACGCCGGCGACGTGCTCGACGATGATGGCCTGCCCGTGCCGCCCCAAGCGCCCTACCGCCCGCAGACCCGCCTGCACTACTGGCGCGCTCTGCCCTTCGAACACGCCATCCCCTTCCATGAAGACATC
>CALAKR010000487.1 GCA_937923225.1 uncultured Aquabacterium sp.
GCCGCCTGGCATCTGCCGCGCCGGCCAGTGTGGTCGAGCAGCGTCTGGCCAAGGCGTCCAAGGGCAACTGACCCTTACCCCTTGCCCTTCCGTTACCGCCTGGCAGGCCGCGCATCCTCCGGTGAGGGCGCGGTGGCCTGCTGCGGCATCTTGTCCATCTTCATGTCCAGGTAATTGGCGGCGCCCTGGCGCAGCAACATCCGGATGGGCAGGTACTGCAGGCTGGGCGCGACCCAGATTTCGGCCAGCAATTCGTCGCGGGCCTTGTCCTTGTCTTTCTGGCTGGGCAGGGGGCGGGGCTTGAGCTTGAAGGTTTCGACCTTGCCCACCGGGGTGTCCAGCACCTCGCGGGCCAGGATGTCGTAGGTGACGGTGTCCTGCTTGCGTGTCCAGGCCAGCGGCATCGACAGCGTGCCGCCCACCTGCAGTGTCTCGGGCTTGAGCAGCGCCATGTAGGCCAGCTGGATGTAGTGGCTGGCCGGGTCCTGCACCATCGGCAGCTTGGGCACCCGCTGTCCGTCTGACAGCTCCACCTCTTGAGGGTAGAAGGTCACCAGCCGGGGCTTGCCTGAGCTGATGAGCAGCTTGTTGATGGATTCGAAACGGCGAGGTGCCAGCCCTTCGGGCGTGATCTCGCCTTCGCTGGTCCAGCGCTGCGAGCCCAGCGGGGCGAAGCTGGGGCCAACGGAGGCGTCCACACGCACTTGGTAGCGCATGCCCTCGCGCACCCATTCCACCTGGGCCTGGCCGTAGATCGGCCCGCGGATGTAGCCCTCGGCTTTGAAAGTGACGCGCGTGGCCAGCGGCCACCCGAAGGGCTCGGCATCGCTGGCGGCACTGTCTGGGGCTTCGGCCACTGTGATGGATGTGCTAGCTGCGGAAGCCGGTGTGGAGGCAGCATCGGCCGTGGGTGAGGCCTCTGCCAGCACCGGATCGCTGGCGGCAGGGCTGACGGGTTCGGACGCTGCGCTGGCGGTGGGCGTTGCTTTCTCGGCGTCATCTTGAGCTGGCACATCTTCCGGTGCCGAGGCCGGTTCCGATGCAGCCGACGCCACGGCGGCAGGCGCCTGGATGGCAGCGGGCTCCGGCGCCTGCGCCACGGCTGGCGGTGCGACAACCGGCGGCGCACTCAAGCTCATGTCAGCCACCATCACCGCATCCAGGCGCTTGATGGAGGGTGCGTCAGGCCCCATGGCCTCAAGCTGGCTCATCACGCCCCGGGTGATCAGGGCGTGCCCCAGCAGCACGCCTGCCACCACGGCGGCGAGCGCGGCCTTGCGCCGCCATCGGCGTGAAGGCTGCGGGGCCTGCTCGGTGCTCACGGCAAGTTCAGCGGTCCAGCCAGGCCTTGCGGCGCAAATCGGCGCTGGCGGTGGGCGCGCTGGCCAGGCTCAACGCGACCACCTGGCCCCAGTCCGACGCTTTGGTGGCGGCCAGTGTCAGGGTCTGCAACTGTTGGTCCCGGCAGATCAGCAGCGATTGCGCACTCTCGGGGCGACGCCATTGCGCGAGGTCGTCGGTGCGGCGCAGGCGCCAGTTGTCCAGTGCGATGAGTTCATCGCCCGCGCTGATGCCGGCGGCTTCTGCCGCGCTGCCATGCATCACGGCCTGGGCCTTGAGGCTGCCGTAGGCCTCCTGCACCCGCACGCCCAGTTGTTGCGCCACAGGGCCCTTGCGGGAGGTCCATTGCACGCCGAACTCGGCCAGCAAGGTCTGCAGGGGCAGGTCGTCGGTGCCGTGCACCCAGTCGTTCAGCTGTGTGCGCCAGTCGGCTGCATGCCGTGGCGGGGCCGATGCCTCGTCGGTCAGGGCGGTGACGACATCGTCTTCCGTGATGGGGCGCTGCAAGGCCCACAGGCGCAGCATCACGCCGTCCAGGCTGGGTTGGCGGCCATCGGCACGGGCAGGGCCCAGCCGCAGTGAGAGGTCCAGCGCCAATGCCACCAGTGAGCCCTTGGTGTAGTAGCTCACAGTCGCATTGGCGGTGTTCTCGTCAGGGCGGTAGTAGCGTGTCCAGGCGTCGAAGCTGGCCTGCGCGACGCTCTGCACCTGGCGCCCCGGGGTGGCCAGCACCTGGTTGAGCGGCTTGCTCAGCAGGCGGAGGTAGTGGGCCGCGTCGATGCGCTGGGTGCGCAGCAGGAACTGGTCGTCGTAGTACGACGTGAAGCCCTCGAAGAACCACAACATACGCGTGTAGTTCTCGCGCGTGTAGTCGTAGGGCGCGAACTCGCTGGGCTTGAGCCGCTTGACGTTCCACGTGTGGAAGTACTCATGGCTGATCAGGCCCAGCAGGGTGGTGTAGCCCTCGCTGGGGGCGGGCTCCTGGCCGCGGCGGGGGATGTCGCGGCGTGAGCAGATCAGGGCGGTGCTTTCGCGGTGCTCGAGGCCGCCGTAGCCGTCCTCCATCACGTTGAGCAGAAACACGTAGCGATCGAAGGCCGGCTTGCGTCGGCCGTGCCAGAAAGCGATCTGCGCTTCGCACAGGCGCTGCGTGTCCGCCATCAGGCGGTCCAGGTCTGCGTCGTCTGCCGCTCCGGTCACGACCAGTTCGTGCGGGATGCCACGTGCCTTGAACTGGCCTCGCCAGAATTTGCCCAGCTCGACGGGGTGGTCCACCAGCTCGTCGTAGTTGGCGGCTTCGTACCAGCCCTGCCCGTGGGTGTCGACCTGGCCGGGCTTGAGTGCGGTGGCCACGCCCCAGCCCTTGGGCAGGCCGGCGATGCGCACGCGGTGAGGTGCCTGCGCCTGCCCCTCCACGCACAGGAACACGCTGGTGCCGTTGAAGAAGCCCCGGCGTGCATCGAGGAAAGCGGCCCGCACCGAGGTGTCGTTGGCATAGACCTCGTAGCGCACGGTGATGGCGCCTCGCCCGGGTGCCTCCACCAGCCAGGTGGTCTTGTCTTCCTGCAGGATGCGGCAGGGCGTCTTGCCCTGCGTGGCCTGCAGGTTCATCAGGTGGCGGGCGAACTCGCGCACCAGGTAGCTGCCGGGAATCCACACCGGCAGGCTCAGCCGCACAGGGCCTTCGGTTCGGGGCAGCTTCAGCGTGACGGCGTAGCGGTGCGCGTGGACTTGGGCGGGTTCGATGAGGTAGTCGATCATGCGGGGGCTGGCGTGCAGGGCAGGTCGGTCAGAGTTGGGCGGCGGCCAGGAAGCAGCTCAGGCTGGCCACGATGGTCAGGCGAAAGCGCAGCGTCAGCCAGCCGCCGGCGCCCAGCAGCGGGTACAGGCGCCGGTCGATCAGGTAGCCGGCGATCAGCAGCACGCCCAGCACGATCAGGCCGGCATGCGGGGGCATGCTCACCGCGATCCAGGCCGTCAGCAGCCGGATCAGCCCGGTCCACAGCGTGCGCTGCACCAGTTCGTGATCAGCATCCTCGGGGCGCACCCGCACGGCCAGGCCCCAGGGCAGGCCGCCCAGGAAGGCGATCACCAGCGCGGCATAGCTGGTCAGTGCACCCACCAGAAAGATGAAGGGCTCGGGCTGCACGCGCCCTGACAGCAGCCAGATGAAGACGGCACCCGCGACGAAGGGCAGCAGGCTGGCATGCCCCAGTTGCCGGGCAAGGCGGCCCGGCGGGGTGTGCGAGGTCGAGGCGTCGAGTGAAAGCGTGCTCACGATGGGCGGGTGAAAGAGGTGAACGAAGGGCAAAGGCCAGGGCCTTCACCGATTGTGGCAAGAATGGCGTCCCGCCGGGGCGGCAGGGGCTCGCT
>CALAKR010000488.1 GCA_937923225.1 uncultured Aquabacterium sp.
CGCCAGATCGACAGCGGTGACTGCTCCGGCCCCAAGAGCGCCCGCAATGTGCTGATGCACCCGGACGTGGACGCGGCCGTGCTGGAAACCGCGCGTGGCGGCATGCTGCGCGAGGGCCTGGGCTTCGACCGCTGCCAGACCGCCGTGGTGACCAACATCGGCGCGGGTGATCACCTGGGCCTGAACTACATCACCACGGTGGAAGACCTGGCCGTGCTCAAGCGCGTGATCGTGATGAACGTGGCGCCCACGGGCTATGCCGTGCTCAACGCCGCCGACCCCATCGTGGCGGCCATGGCGCCCAAGTGCCCGGGCGGCATCATCTTCTTCGCGGCGGACCACCACCACCCCATCCTGGCCACGCACCGCGCCCAGGGCAAGCGCACCTTGAGCGTCGATGGCGACAGCATCGTGGCCTGCGAAGGCGCCTGGCGCGAGAACATCCCGCTGCGCGACATCCCGCTCACACGCAACGGCACCATCGGCTTCCAGGTGGACAACGCCATGGCCTCCATCGGCGCGGCCTGGAGCACAGGGCTGGATTGGGACACCATCCGCCGTGGCCTCGCCAGCTTCTCCAACGACGCCGACAATGCCCCCGGCCGCTTCAACGTGATGGACTACAAGGGCGCCACCGTGATCGCCGACTACGGCCACAACCCGGACGCCATGCGCGCCCTGGTCGATGCCGTGAACGCGATGCCGGCCAAGCGCCGCAGCGTGGTGATCAGCGGCGCCGGCGACCGCCGTGACGACGACATCCGCGAGCAGACTGCCATCCTGGGCGCGGCCTTCGACGAGGTGATCCTGTTCCAGGACGCCTGCCAGCGTGGCCGTGAAGACGGCGAAGTGCTGAGCCTGCTGCGTGACGGCCTCAAGGGTGCGCCGCGCACGAAGCACGTCGAAGAGATCCATGGCGAGTTCATCGCCATCGATGCAGCGCTCAAGCGTCTGGAGCCGGGTGACCTGTGCCTGGTGCTGGTCGATCAGGTCGAAGAGTCGCTGGCACATCTGGCGCAGCGCATCGAAGAGACCTGCTGAAGCAGGTGCCCGCCCTACCCTGAGGATGCTGAGGGCGGGCCGCTGCAACGCACGGCCTCAGCTGGCCACGCGGTTGCGTCCTTCCATCTTGGCCTTGTAGAGCAGTTCATCGGCCCGGGCATAGATGGCATCGGGCGCCAGGCCCGTGTCCTGCGGGCCCAGCAGCATCAGCCCGAAGCTGGCGGTGACCACGCCGTGGGCCGAATCCTCGTGCCTGATGGCCATGGTCTCGATGGCCTCGCACAGCTCCTCCACGAAGGTGCGGCCACCTTCCAGCGTGTGCTCCACGCTCAGCAGCACGCCGAACTCCTCGCCGCCCAGGCGAAACAGCAGATCACCACTGCGGCGCAGGCGCTGGCGCACGGCCTGCGCGATACTGCGCAGCACCTCGTCACCGGCCTGGTGGCCGTAGCGGTCGTTGTAGGCCTTGAAGTGGTCCACATCGAACAGGCTGAAGACCAGCGGCGTGCCTTGGCGCTGGTGACGTGCCACCTCGTCGGCGAACACCTGGTTGAAGTGCCGCCGGTTGAAGGCACCCGTGAGCTCATCCGTGATGGACAGGGCCGCCAGGCGCTGGTTGGCCTGCTCCAGATCCTCGGTACGCTGACGCACCAGGGCATCAAGCCGCGTGGCCAGCGCCTTCTGCGCCATCAGGGCCTCATGCTCGGCCCGCAGCTTCTGTGACTTGAGCGTGTTGAGCCGGTCGGCCACGCCGAAGGCCAGCAGCAGGGCCTGCAGCGAGGCGCCCACTTCCAGGCCGTACTCCGTGACCCAGCCGGTGGGCAGCACGCCCAGCACGCTGAAGTAGTACAGCAGCATGCCCGTGCTCAGCGCCGCGAAGGACAGGGTCATGTAGAAAGCCGGGCGGGATCCCTTGCTCAGCAGGTACAAGGTGCACATGCTGCCCACCACCACGAAGGCGAAGCCCGCCAGCATGATCAGCCCGAAGGACATTGCATAGACACCGAACAGCGGCGGCAGCATGCACAGCAGGTTCAGCACCACCACGGCCACCAGCAGCTTGAACAGCTGAGGCGCCTGGCGCCGCACATCCAGGTAGTAGATCTGGAACAGCCCCACGGTGGCCACGGCCGCACCCACGCTGGCCGCCAGGATCTGGTTGTTCAGATCGGGGTGCTCCGGCCACAGGTAGCGCAGCCCGAAGCCACGGAAAGTGAAGGACCACACCAGAAAGCTGGCCAGGTGCAGCACGTAGAAGCCGAAGGCCCGGGAACGCGCCGACACGCACAGGAAGGCGTTGTAGGCCAGCATGCCCACCAGCAGGCCAAAGTACAGGCCGAACGCCAGCGATTCGTTGCCAGCATGGGCGGCCTGGGCTTCGGCGGTGCGCAGCACTGGCGTGATGGCCTCCTGCAGGCCATCGTGGCTGCTCAGGCGCAGGTAGAGATCGCGCTGCTCGCCCGCATCCAGCCACACGGGAAAGGCCGGCGTGCGCTGGCGCAGCGGCCATTCATCCAGCGGCACACGGTCACCCGCCACGTCCTGGCGCAGGACGTTGCCCGCCATGTCGAGCTGCCAGACCTCGATGCGGTCCGGCAGGGACGAGCCCACATCCAGCACGGCCTGCAGGCGCTGCCCCCGGTCATTGCTCACCCGCACGCGCACCCACCAACTGC
>CALAKR010000489.1 GCA_937923225.1 uncultured Aquabacterium sp.
AACCCAGGTAGTAGGCCCAGCCCAGCTCGGCGGAGCGGCCGGCATAGTCGGCAATAGTGAGCGGCCCGCTGAGGTTCTTGATCGAGGCCTGGCCGATCAGCATCTTGCCCAGCATTTCCAGCGTCAGCGTGGAGATGTCCCAGGTGCGCTGCGCGGCCTTGGTCAGCCCTTCCAGCGGCCCGTAGTTCACGAGCACCATTTCCACCGGTGAACCGATCTCGGCCACGATGCGGGGCACGCGCTGCTCGCCTTCCGTGCGGATCACGGGCGTCACGCTCAGGGTCAGGCGCTGGCCATCGCGCTGCACCTCCAGCGACAGGGGGCGGGCGATGCCTTGCGGTGCGCTTTGCGAGATCCACTGGCGCAGCTGACCTGCATCGCGCGGCTCACGGCCATCCACGGCCAGCACCTTGTCGCCGGCCTTCAGGCCTGCCGCTTCGGCGGGGCCGCCCTCGATCACGCGGCGGATCTCGGCGCTGGCGTAGGGGCCGGAAAAACCCAGCCGGTCCATCAGCTTGGGATCGACATCTGCTGCGGACAGGCGTGCAGTGTTCAGCAGAAGCTCCACCGTCTCGCCCGGCTCACGCCCCTGCCCTGCCCGGCGCACCTGCAGGCGCAGGTCTTCGGACTGCAGCACGGAGTCCGTCAGGTGCCACTGCAGATCGCTCATGGAGCGCACCGGCTGCCAGTCGGCAGCCTCGCCATCGGCGGCGGGGGCCAGCGCAATCACCTCGTCACCCGACTGCATGCCAGCGGAGGCCGCGATGGACGCAGGCACCGGCGCTGCCAGGCGCGCCTTGAGCTCCTGCACACCCGCCCAGTTCACGATGGCGTACAGCAGCACGGCCAGCAGCAGGTTGGCGGCAGGCCCGGCGGCCACGATGAAAGCGCGTTGCGACAAGGGCTTGCGGTTGAACGCACGCGGCTGATCCACGGGCGGCACCGGCCCTTCACGCTCGTCGAGCATCTTGACGTAGCCGCCCAAAGGCAGCGCCGAGACGACGAATTCCGTCTCGCCGCGCTGGCGACGCCACAGCACGCGGCCGAATCCCACGGAAAAACGCAGCACCTTGACATTGCATGCCACGGCGGCGCGGTAGTGCCCGTATTCGTGGATCACCACGAGCACGCCGATCGTGACCAGAAAGGCTAGCACGGTGGTCAACATCATCCTGCTCCTAGAGGCCGGGGCTCCATCATTGCTGCGCGATGGTACCCGAGGTCTGGGCCATTACCGCCGCGCCGCAGCGCTCGACCTGAACGCGCGCCACCGAACGGGCGCGCGCATCCAGGCCCAGCAGAGCCTCCACACTGGCGGCATCCCCGGGCGCCACGGCCACGCCGGACAAGGTGCCTTCGTTCACGGCATGGATCTGGTCGAAGCGGATCTGCCCTTGCAGAAAGGCTTCCACGGCGATCTCGTTGGCGGCATTGAGCACGCAAGTGGCGCCATCGGATGCCTTCAGCGTCTGCCAGGCCAGTTTCAGGCCCGGGTAGAGGCGCTCGCAGGGCTCGTTGAAGGTCAGTGAGGTCAGCTGTGTGAAATCAAGTAAATCCGCACCGGATTCGATGCGCTCGGGCCACGACAGGCCATAAGCGATGGGCACGCGCATGTCGGGCGTGCCCAGTTGGGCCAGCACGGAACGGTCGCGGCACACCACCATCGAGTGGATGATGCTCTGCGGGTGGATGACCACCTTGATGCGATCCGGTGCCAGATCGAACAGCCAGCGCGCCTCGATCACCTCGAGCGCCTTGTTCATCATCGTGGCCGAATCGACCGAAATCTTGCGGCCCATCACCCAGTTGGGGTGGGCACAGGCCTGGTCAGGGGTGATCTCCGCAAACGTGGCCGGATCGCGCTGCCGAAACGGCCCGCCAGATGCGGTCAGCACGATGTGGTCGACGCGCTGTGCCCAGGTCGATGGGTCTTCTGGCAGGCATTGGAAGATGGCTGAATGCTCGCTGTCGATGGGCAGCAGCGTGGCGCCGCCTTCGCGCACTGCCTGCATGAACAGCGCGCCGCCCACCACCAGGGCCTCCTTGTTGGCCAGCAGCAGGCGCTTGCCCGCCCGCGCAGCCGCCAGGCACGGCGGCAGGCCGGCAGCACCCACGATGGCGCCCATCACGATGTCGATATCGGGGTGGGAAGCGATGTCGCACAGCGCCTGCTCGCCACTGAGCACCTCGGTGCGCAGGCCGGCTTCGCGCACGGCCTGTCGCAACTGCGCTGCCTGCGCCTCGCCGGGCATCACGGCCCAGCGCGGCTTCCACTGCAGGCACTGGGCCAGCAGCTCGTCGACACGACGACCGCCCGCCAGCGCGAGCACCTCGAAACGCCCCGGGTGGCGGGCCACCACGTCCAGCGTGTTGGTGCCGATCGACCCCGTGGAGCCGAGCACGCACAGGCCCTGCAGGCCTTGGACAGAGGCCCCCATGGTCAGCGAATCACCCATGGCACAGCGACATCAAGGCCAGCGACAGGGGCAGCACGGGCAGCAAGGCATCGATGCGATCCAGCACGCCGCCATGGCCCGGCAACAGCTGGCTGCTGTCCTTCTGGCCGGCCTGGCGCTTGATCAGGGATTCGAACAGGTCTCCGACCACGCTCATGCCCGTCAGGCCCAGCACGGCCACGACCAGCCCGGGCAGCCCCAGGCCCAGCAGCAGGCGACTGTAGACGCTGGGGGAATCGACATGCCAGTGCTGGTCGATCCAGATCCACAGCGCCGACAGCGCCAGGGTGGCCACCATGCCCGCCAGCACACCTTCCCAGCTCTTGCCGGGGCTGATGCTGGGCGCCAGTTTGCGCCGCCCAAAGGTACGCCCGCCGAAATAGGCACCGATGTCCGCCGCCCAGACCAGGCACAGCACGGACAACAGGAAGTTGAGCCCCTGCAGCTTGGCTTCCGTCAAGGCCAGCCAGGCCAGCGCCGCCAGCAGCACACCCAGCACCAGGCGCAGCACCGAAGGCACGCGGCGCCACCAGGTGGTGCCCCAGCGCAGCACCGCCGCGCCACCCAGCACCCACAGCAGCGCGGCACCCAGCCACAGCCCTGCCGGCAATACGAAGCCCACGGGCGCCACGCCCGGCGCATGCACATGCGGCACGCTGGAGGCCGCCGGCTCGGCCGCCATATCGGCGTGGCTCCACACCGGCAAACCACCGGCATCGGCCACCAGCAGCGACAACACCGCCACCGCCAGGCCGATCAGCCAGGCCGTGACACCGCCGCCTTCATTGAGGCGCGACCATTCCCAGCCCGCCGCCGACACGAACGCCAGGCTGAGCAGCGCGAAAGGCCACAGGGCCTCGACCGCCAGAGACGGCAGCAGCACGGCCACCAGGATCAATGCGGTGATGACTCGTTGTTTCAGCATCGTCGTCAGTTCCCCGTAGTTTTGAGGGGCGAGGCGTCGCCCTGCACTGCCTCATCCTGACCCACATCCCCGAAACGGCGCTCGCGCCGCCAGAAAGCCTGCAACGCCTTGTCCAGTTCTGCGCCGTCGAAGTCGGGCCAGAGGCAATCCGTGAACACCAGTTCAGCGTAGGCGCTCTGCCATAGCAGGAAGTTCGACAAGCGAACCTCGCCGCCCGTGCGGATAAAAAGGTCCGGATCCGGGGCGTAGTTCATGGCCATGTAGCGCGTCAGCAGCGCCTCATTGACCTGATCGGCCGGCACGCCATCGGCAGCGATGCGCTGGCAGGCCTGCGCGATGTCCCAGCGGCCACCGTAGTTGAACGCCACCGTCAGCACCAAGCGCTGGTTGTGCGCCGTGGCCGCGCTGGCATCCAGCAAGGCCTGGCGCACCTTAGGCGACACGCCGGCCATGTCGCCCACCACCTGGATCTGAACGCCATCGGCTTCCAGCTTGGTCAGGTGCTTGGACAGTGCCACGATCAGCAGGCTCATCAGGCCTGAGACCTCTTCCTCGGGGCGCTTCCAGTTCTCCGACGAGAACGCGAACACCGTGAGGTACTCGATGCCGCGATCAGCAGCAGCCTGCACCACACGCACCAGGGCATCCACACCAGCCTTGTGGCCCATGCCCCGAGGCATGAAGCGGCGCTTGGCCCAGCGGCCATTGCCGTCCATCACGATGGCCACATGCCGGGGCATGGGCTGATCGTTCGAGGCAACGGGCGTAGGGGCTGAAAA
>CALAKR010000490.1 GCA_937923225.1 uncultured Aquabacterium sp.
ACACCTTGTCGTCTTCAGCGGTATCGGCACCATGGACCTGAAACTTAAGCCTTTCGATTTCGCCCAGGCCGCGTCCCGCGCCGGCATGGCCGACGTGGCACAGCGGGTGCAGGCCAAGACGCGGGCAGACGCGTTGGGCGATGGCGGTGCCAAGGTCGAGGCGCCCAGCTTCCAGACCGCGTTCTCCAGCGCGCTCAAGGGCGTCAGCCAGGCGCAGAACCAGGCCACGTCGATGCAGCGCGAGGTGCAGTTCGACAACCCCACCGTGAGCCTGGAAGAGACCATGATCGCCATGCAGAAGGCCCAACTGGGCTTCCAGTCGGCTGTTCAGGTGCGCAACAAGCTGGTTCAGGCGTATACCGATATCATGAACATGCAGGTCTGATACCGGCGCACGGCCCCAGAAACATTTCAACCCCTCGCTCGCCGGCGCACGTCCGGAAACACGGGTCAGACCGCCGTCCTGACGGAGCCCCCTTGAGCCACCCCACCCCGGCGCAGGCTGATGCGCCCCTGTCTCCCATCCTGCCCTTTTGGCAGCTGCTGGTCTGCGGCGCCATGGTCGTCACCCTGTCGATGGGCATCCGCCACGGTTTCGGACTGTGGCTGCAGCCCATCTGCATGGAGCGTGGCTGGAGCCGCGAGTCCTACTCCTTCGCGCTGGCCATCCAGAATCTGGTGTGGGGCCTGGCCGGCCCGCTGGTGGGCTGGTGGGCTGACCGCAAAGGCGCCACAGCCCCGTTGTGGCTGGGCGCCCTGCTCTATGCCTCAGGCCTGTGGGGCATGGCCAGCAGCACCAACCTCACCCTGTTCACCCTCAGCACCGGCATTCTGATCGGCTGCGCGCAGGCCTGCAGCACCTACGCGGTGGTGTACGGCGTGATCGGGCGCCACGTCAGCGCGCAGCAGCGCTCCTGGGCCATGGGCATCACCGCCGCCGCCGGCTCCTTCGGGCAGTTCCTGATGATCCCGCTGTCGAGCTCGCTGATCGCCGGCATCGGCTGGCAGCCAGCCTTGTGGGCCCTGGCACTGACCGCCCTGCTGATCGTGCCCCTGGGTTGGGGATTGCGGGCGGACCGCCCGGCGCCAGCCCGCGCCGAGTCTGCCCCCAGCGGAGCCAACGGCGCGCCACCACCTGGCCCCGACCCGCGCGGCCCCACCTCGGCCCTGGCCGCCTTGCGCGAGGCGCTGAGCCATCCCAGCTACCAGTTGCTCACCGCTGGGTACTTCGTGTGCGGCTTCCAGCTCGCCTTCATCGGCGTGCACCTGCCCAGCTACCTCAAGGACCACGCCCTGCCCGGCCATGTGGCCACCACCGGCCTGGCCCTCATCGGCCTGTTCAACATCTTCGGCACCTATGGCATTGGCTGGCTGGGGCAGCGCTGGTCCAAGCCTTATCTGCTGTCGGGCATCTATGCGCTGCGGGCCGTGGCCATGCTGGGCTTCATCGCCGCGCCGCCCACTGCGTTGAGCGTGGGCATCTTCGCCGCCACGATGGGCGTGCTGTGGCTGTCCACCGTGCCGCCCACCAACGCCATCGTGGCGCAGATGCTGGGGGTGCGGCACCTGTCGATGCTGGGCGCCGTGGTCTTCCTCTCGCACCAACTGGGCTCGTTCTGCGGCGTGTGGCTGGCCGGGCACCTCTATGACCTGACGGGCAGCTACCAGGTGGTCTGGTGGATCGCCATCGCCCTGGGCGTGACCGCCGCCGCGCTCAACCTGCCGGTGCGCGAGCACCAGCCGCCCAAGGGCCGCCTGGGCACCGCCAGCGCCTGATCACCACAACCCCACGCAGCCTGACGCACCGCATGCCATGAGCACCGCGCAACGAATCGCCACCAGACTCGTGCTCGTGCTGATACTGGCAAGCGTGTTCACGTGGTACTTTCAGCCCGGCCTGCTGGTGGACCTGTCCACCTGGCTGGCCACCTGCATGCCGGGCTGACACCGCTGGGACCCGGTCGAAGCAGGCGCCCACAGAACTCGTCGCGCAACCCAGGCCGCGTCCAGGCCGCATCAGCCTCCCCCCGCCCTCACCACCATGGCACAACACGTCACCATCATCACCGGCGCCTCCGACGGCATCGGCGCCGAACTGGCCCGCCAGAGCGCCGCGCGCGATGGCGCCACCGCAGCCCTGGTGCTGGCCGCCCGCAGCCAGGACAAACTGGCCGAGGTCGCCAAGGCCTGCGAGGCCTACGGCGCCCACGTCTTCGTACGCCCCACCGATGTCGGCCAGCAGGATGACTGCGAAGGCTTGATCGCCGACACCGTGGCCCGCTACGGCCGCATCGACGCGCTGGTGAACAACGCCGGCATGTCGGCCCACGCCCTGCTGGAAGAAGTGCAGGACATGGCCTGGTACGAGCACCTGATGCGCATCAACCTGTGGGGCAGCGCCTGGTGCACCCATGCTGCCCTGCCCCACCTCAAGGCCACCCGCGGGCTGGTGGTGGCCGTCTCCAGCCTGGCCGGCCTGGTGGGCGTGCCGGGGCGCACCGCCTACAGCGCCACCAAGTTCGCCATGACGGGCTTTTTCGAAGCTTTACGCGTGGAGATGGCGCCCCATGGCGTGGGCGTGACCATCGCCTACCCGGGCGTGGTGGCCACCGAGATCCGCTACCGCGGGTTCAACGCCCAGGGCAAAGCCGCAGGCAAAAGCGGCCTGGACGAGCGCGGCGCCATGAGCGTGGAAACCTGCTCGCGCCTGATCCTGGACGGCATGCGCCGCCGCCAGCGCGACATCGTGATGAGCGCCAAAGGCAAGCTTGGGCGCTGGATGAAGCTGCTCGCCCCCGGGCTGGTGGACCGCATGGCCCTGGCGGCCCTGAAAAACGACGTTCGGCCCCATTAGAATCTTCAGATTCTCAGGACACAAACATGAAACCGATTCTTGGCAGTATTGTTGCGCTCATCACCCCGATGCACGACGACGGCAGCGTGGACTATGACGCCCTGCGCCGCCTGATCGACTGGCACATCGCCGAAGGCACGGATTGCATCGGCGTGGTCGGCACCACGGGCGAATCGCCCACCGTCTCCGTCGACGAGCACTGCGAAATTATCCGCGTGGCGGTCGAGCAGTCGGCTGGCCGCGTGCCCATCATGGCCGGCGCCGGTGCCAACTCCACCCGCGAGGCCATCGAGCTCAGCGAGTTCGCCAAGAAGGTCGGCGCCGACTGCACCCTGCAGGTCGTGCCCTACTACAACAAGCCGACCCAAGAAGGCATCTACCAGCACTTCAAGGCCATCGCCGAGGCCGTGGACATCCCCCAGATGCTCTACAACGTGCCCGGCCGCACCGTGGCCGACATGACGCCTGAGACCGCGCTGCGCCTGGCCCATGTGCCCGGTGTGTTCGGCATCAAGGAGGCCACCGGCAACCTTGAGCGCGCCGCCTGGCTGATCAAGCAGGCCCCCAAGGGCTTTCACATCTACTCGGGCGATGACCCTACCGCCGTGGCCCTGATGCTGCTTGGCGGCCATGGCAACGTCAGCGTCACCGCCAACGTCGCGCCCAAGGCCATGCACGAGCTGTGCAAGGCCGCCATCGCGGGCGATGCCAAGCGCGCTGTCGAGCTGCACATGCAACTGCTGCCGCTGCACAAGCACCTGTTCACCGAGCCGAACCCGATCCCTGTCAAGTGGGCCCTGGCCCGCATGGGGAAGGCCGGTGGCGCGCTGCGCCTGCCGCTCACACAGCTCAGCCCTGCCGCACAGGCCGTGGTCGAGGGTGCGCTGCGCGAAAGCGGCGCGCTCTGATCCAGCCTGCCAACCACCGTTTTCTTCCCGGCCCACCGGCCCCAACCCTGGCCCCTCACGGTCCGTCCATAGTCACCATGCCGATCCAACACATCTCCGCCCGCCAGACCCTGGTGGCATCCGCCTGCGTGCTGTCCGCGCTGGCCACCGGCTGCTCTACGGTGAGCAATGCACTGAGCAACGACAAGGTGGACTACCGCAGTACCGGCGCCAAGGCCGTGAACCTGGAAGTGCCTCCCGACCTGACCCAACTCAGCGGCCAGGCGCGCTATTCCCTGGCCTCGCCAGGCACCGTGTCGGCCAACACCTTCACCCAGCAGCAACAGCTGGCCCAAAACCCCGGCGCGGCCACCGCCCCCGCCGTGGCGCCCGGCACCGTCGGTGGCGTGACCCTGCAACGTGATGGCCAGGTGCGCTGGCTGACCGTGGACCAGCCGCCTGAGCAGGTCTACAACCTGGTGCGTGATTTCTGGACCGAGAACGGCTTCGAGCTGACCACCGACCAGCCCCAGGCCGGCCTGCTGGAAACCAACTGGTCCGAGAACCGCGCCAAGCTGCAGCAGGATGGCCTGCGCAACCTGGTCGGCAAGATCATCGACAACCTGTACGACACGGGCGAGCGCGACCAGTTCCGCACCCGCATCGAGCGCACCGCCAAGGGCTCGGAGATCTACATCGGCCACCATGGCCTGATCGAGATCTACACCGACGGCCGCAAGGAACAGACCACCTGGAAGGCCCGCCCCTCCGACCCCGCGCTGGAAGCCGAGATGCTCTCGCGCCTGATGGTCAAGCTGGGCACACCCAAGGAAGCCGCCAAGGCCACGCTCACGGCTGATCAGGGCAGCGCTGCGGCCAACACCGCACCGCGCAGCCGCCTGAGCGCCGACGGCCTGTCCGTGGGCTTCAGCGGCAACTTCGACCAGGCCTGGCGCCGTGTGGGCCTGGCCCTGGACCGCGGCGGCTTCACCGTGGAAGACCGCGACCGCAGCGCCGGCGTCTACGAGGTTCGCCTGGCCTCCACCAAGCCCGAGGAAAAGCCCGGACTGCTCACCCGCATGACCGGCTGGTTCAGCAGCAAACCCGCCACCGACACCCTCACCCGCTACCGCCTGAAGGTGGCCAGCCAGGGTGATGCGGCCTCCGTGACCGTGCTGGGCAGCGATGGCAAGGCGATCAATACAGAAGGC
>CALAKR010000491.1 GCA_937923225.1 uncultured Aquabacterium sp.
CTATTCCTGATGGTCAAACCACCAATAGACCCAGCCGTCGCATAGATCGTGCCGCGCACCGTCCAGTTGTTGACCTCGCCGGTTCCATTCCCGTCAAGCACCCAGCCAGACACTCCTGGCGAATATCCCGAGCTGTAGATACTTTGGCCTACAGCTAAGCTGCCCGTCACCAACTTGGCCACGGACAGACTGACGATCTTGGCACTTTCAATCGACGCGTCCTGGATCATCACGTTCTTGATCGAACCATCGCGGATCACGACCATGTTCATGAACGTGGTGTTGCCCTCGACATAGAACGGCGTCACCGCGTTGTTCGACGCGCTGCCGATCACAAAGCGATCAGCTCGCACGGCAAACGTGCTGGTGTTCACGCCGTTGTTCGACTCGGACAGCAGGCCATAGCCCGTCATATAGCCGTTCAGGTCCATCTTCACGGTGTAGCGGCTAAACAAGGTGCCGGTCTGATCAGCGCGGACTTGCGCTTCCACCTGCAGCGCCGCGCTCAATGCCCCGACCTCGCCCTCCTGGGTGTAGATCGTCGCCGGCAGACCGCCCTGCTCGACCTTGACCTGCCGGATACCGAAGTTCTGGCAGGAAACCACCTCGAAGGCCACAAACCGCGCGATGAACTTGACCGCGCCAGCCGGTGCCACTGCCGTGACTGCGTGCGCGTCGCGGTTGGCGTTTGTCGTGCTGTGGTCGTGGTAAGTGGACAGCGGCCGCTCGGGCCCGTCCAGAACCACGTTGCCGGCGGCATCGCGAAAGATCAGGTCGAGCCAGACCGCGCCGGCCGCCGCGTACAGCAGTGAATCCCCCGTGATGGTGTACGTTTGTCCTGCATAGCAGGGAATCTCCGGGCTAGAGCAGACATACGTGCCGTTGACCGGGTTGACCGCACGGATTGACTTGCCCCAGCCGTCGCGCTCGATATAACACGGCGCCTGCAGCGTCCATTTGTCGACATCCGGGCACAGGTTGGGTCGGGTGATGATGCTCGCGGCCAACGTGTCGATGCGCTGGCTGGCCGCGCTGTCACGCTCGGCGCTCGCCGCGGCCTCGGACTCGACCTTCGCCACCGTACCCACGAGGCTTCCCTCGGTGGTGTAGCCGGTGGTCGGGAGACCTCCCACCTCAACCTTCACCTGGCGGAAACCGATGTAGGTTAGGCCCTGGATGTCTTCCCATACCAGACGCACGAAGAAGTAGGCCGAGCCTGCCGGGGCAATGTCCGAAACCTCGATGAGCCTGCGGCCGGCGCTGCTGTCGCTGAAGTCGTGCGTGGCGGGCCGCGCATTGTTGTTGCCATCCAGCAGCAGCACTCCGTTTGCGTCGAAGAACTGCATGTCAACACTGACCCTGCCGGACGCCGCATAAAGCCTGGTATCGCAGGCAACGCTATAGCGCCAACCAGGGAGGGCTGAGATAGGGCGGCCTTGCAGCGTACCGGTGCCATAGAGCGTATGGCTTCCAATACTCCGGCCCCACGCGTCATCGACCACATTCCAACCGTTGATCGAGCCGGTCCACCCCGCAAATCCCAGCTCGAACCCGCCATTGAACTGCAGGTTGGCCCGGGTCTGCGTGCGCGCTTCCAGGGTCTGCAGCTGCCCCGCCATGGCGCTGTCGGCGTCGGCGCGGGCTTGCTGCTCGGCATTGATGCGCGCATAAAGCTCGACGTTGTTGGCGTTGTACGCCGCCTCGAGCTGCTGGCGCGCATAGGCCTCCGCGGCATCGCCCTGGGCGCGGGCCCACGACTCCTCCACGATATTGGCATTCAGCACCTGCGTCTCGGTTTCCGTCGTGTAGGGCGTCGAGGGCAGCCCGCCGCGCTCTACCTTGACCTGGCGAAAACCGATATGAACACCCCCGACGACATTGCCCCACCAAAAGCGCGGCGTGGCAGTGACCGCTGTTGCAGGTGCCACGGCCTCAACCTCCGTGAGGCGCCGGCCAGAGCCGTCCGCCGTGAAGTCATGGCCAACGGGACGGATCTTCTACGGACCGTCAAAGACGGTCTCTCCCGCTGCGTTCTTGAAGATCAGGTCGAAGCACACGAAACCGGCCGCAGCCGTGAGAAGCGTGTCGCCCGAAATCGTGTATGTCACGCCGGGCTGCACATGGATTGCAGGACCGACCACATTGCCCACAGCCGTGATCTTCGACCCATCGCCGCAAAACACGGCCATGCCCCAATCGGCCACCTCGGTGACCGCGAAGCCATCCGGCATGTAGCCGAGGTGTGCCCACTCGAAGATGTCGGGGCACATGTTGCGGCGGGTGTAGAGCTCGGCCCGCAGCGCCAAGCGGTTGGAGGCCTCGGCCGCGTCGCCATCGGCCCGCGCCTTCTGCTCAGCCTGCAGCGCGGCACTTGCGCTGGAAAGCCCCTGCTCCACCGTGGCCGCCAGGTTCTGGCGGGCGATGACCTCCGCGTTGTCCGATGCGACCCGCGCGTTGCGCTCCTCGGCCAACAGGCCCGACGCGAGGTTGCCCAAAGGCACCCCGCTCGGATGCGCCACGCCGGTGAGCGACACAGCCAGCCGCTCACGGCTGTCTGCTTCGGCGCTGTCTGCGGCTGCTCGCGCTGCCTGCTCCTCCACCACCAGAGCCATCGAGGCGCCAGGGGACGGGCGCCCGATGGCCACCCAATCAATCTCGAACCAGCCCCCGGGCTGCTGCTCGCGATAGACATCGAAGTTGAGCTGGTAGACGTTACCCGTCCAGGCCGGCTCCCATGTCACCATGGCAATGCCGTTGGCGTCGTAGGTAGGCTCAGGCACGGTAGCCGACCTCGTTCCGTCAAACGCCCCGCCAGCGTCGTTGCGCCACATCAGCACGCCGACCCATACCGGGGCGCCGTGGCGGCGGATGCGCATCTTGATCTGGCGGTAGGTGTTTGCATCCACGTCCAGACCCGCAGGACTGACCGCGTTCGCCCAGCCAGTCGAGTCCGGCAGTCGCATGAAGCCGCCGGACACCGTCAGCGCGCCGCGCCCGCCCCAGCCCTCGGCATTGCCGTCGCTGTCGAAATACCAAATCTTGGCGCTGTCGAACTGCTCGCCTACGCCCGCCGACAGCATCGACATCTGGTAGGCCAGCGAGTTGTCCGCGGAGATACGCGCATTGCGCTCCTGGGCCAGCAAGCCACTGGTGATACTGCCCAGATCCGAGCCGGTGGCATTGCCGCGCATCTGCACGGCAAGGTCGTTGCGCTGGCGCGCCTCGGCAGAGACGGCATCGATGCGAGCCGCCTCCTCCTTGCGCACCATGGCCGTGGCCAACACCGCCTGTGCCTCGGTCGTGTAGCGCGTGGCTGGCAGGCTGCCGCGCTCGAGCTTCGGCTGGCGCCAGCCCACGGCTGTCACGCCCGTGGCGCCCTCGATCACCGCCCGCACCTTGATGAAAGCAGTTCCGGCCGGCGCCATCTCATAGTGGGTATTGACCAGGCGGTTCTGATCGTCCTCCCGGAAATCGTGGCGGTCGTAGCGCATGACCTGTCCGCCGTCGTGCAGCAGGTTGTAGTTCCCGTCAAAGAACTGCATGTCCATGTAGACCGAGCCGCCATCTGCATAGCGCAGGCTGTCATAAGCCAGCACGTAGCCGACGCCCGCGGCCGCGGGCACTGCTGGGCTCACAGCGACGGCAGTTCCGCCCTCGAAGGTGTACAGCGCCTCTCCCCAGGTGCTGTCGATAATGCGGAACGTGGGCGCGAGCGTCCAGGCGTCAAAGCCCGGCAGCATGTTGGGCCGCGAGTAGTTCGTGGCCGTCACCGTATCCAGCCGCTGCGAAATCGACGTGTCCCCGTCCTGGATCTGCTGGGTCAGCGAGGCGACGGCATTGCCCAGGTCTTGGGTCTGCTGGGCCAGCGCCGAGGCGCGCGTCTGGGCCTCGAGCTGATCCGCAGCAACGCGCGCCTGCTGCTCTGCTTCAACTTCACGGGCGCGAATGGCTGCTTCCTGGCTCAGCAGTGCGACTGTCTCTGCAGCCTCAGCCAGCAGGCGCGCGTTGACGCTGCCCGGGCCGGTGCCGTCAATCAGGCTGATACGATCGCCCAAATGCTGAACCAGATGGTCCTCGGACACCTTGCCCTTGACGGCATCCATCACGCTGTCCACGTCCTCGCTGGTGCGCACGGTCAGGCCGCCCGCGGCGTTCACGGACAGCACGCGGTCCACGCTCTGGTTGCGCGCCCACACCGTCCAGGTAGCATTGGCTTCGCTGGCGAACGAGACGGGGCCCGCGAAGGCCTCGGCCACGGGCAAGGCATCCGCCAGCGCCGCGCCGGCGCCCGGGGCGGCATAGATGATCGTGCGCGCATGGCCGTGGCCTTCGCTGTACACCGGTGCATCCCACTCGACCATCACGGCGGTGAACATGCCACTGGCCTTGAGGCCCGTCACATCCGGCGGCGGCGTCGGGTCGGGCTGCTGCACCTGCTCGAAGCTATCGCCCAGGTTGGCAACGAAGCGCAGCACGCCGTTGGCCAACTGGCCCGCAGTGTCGATCGCGCGGCAGCCAAAGGTCCACAGCCCAGCCTGCGGGCGCGTGGTCTCGAACTGCGCGCGATACACGTCATCGGCCTCGCCCAGGGGCTGCATGCGGTCCCAGTCGGCCACGCTCAGCACCACGTCACCCGGGAGGTAGCGGATCTGCACACCGGCGAATGCGGGCGGCCGCGCGCCG
>CALAKR010000492.1 GCA_937923225.1 uncultured Aquabacterium sp.
CGAAGGACGATGTGTCCGCGCCCTTCATCGGCAAGGCACGCCCGAAGGTGGCCATCCTGCGCGAGCAGGGTGTGAACTCGCATGTCGAGATGTCCTACGCCATGCACCTGGGTGGCTTCGAGACGTATGACGTGCACATGAGCGACCTGCTGGGCGGCCGTGCGCGCCTGGAGCAGTTCCAGGGCTTCATCGCCTGTGGTGGTTTCAGCTACGGCGACACGCTGGGCGCTGGCGAAGGCTGGGCCCGCTCGATCATGTTCAACCCGCAACTGGCCGAGCAGTTCGCCGCCTTCTTCGGGCGCACGGACACCTTCGCTTTGGGCATCTGCAACGGCTGCCAGATGCTGGCGGCGTTGAGCCCCATCATCCCGGGCGCGCAGGACTGGCCCAAGTTCACGCACAACCAGAGCACGCGCTTCGAGGCGCGCCTGAGCCAGGTCGAGGTGTTGGAAAGCCCGTCGATCTTCTTCCAGGGCATGGCCGGCAGCCGATTGCCCATTGCGGTGGCGCACGGCGAGGGCTTCGCTGACTTCTCGCAGCGCGGTAACGAGGCCGCCGTGAAGCGCGCGCTGCGCTTCGTGGACAACCACGGCGCGGTGACCGAAACCTACCCGTTCAACCCCAACGGCAGCCCGGATGGTTTGACGGCAGTGACTACGGCCGACGGCCGTTTCACGGCCATGATGCCGCACCCGGAGCGCGTGTTCCGCAACGTGCAGCTGAGCTGGACCAGCGGCGACAAGGGCGACCACAGCCCCTGGCTGCGCCTGTTCCGCAACGCCCGCAAGTGGGTGGGGTGATCGATCCAGTCAATCCGCTGCTGGATGGACAAGGGCGCCCGGGGGCGCCCTTTTTCATGCCGTCGCGGAAGGTGGGGGAGGCGACGTCGGCGCAGGCGGCATCCCCAGCCTGAGCACGGCCGCCATGCGCTCGGCGGTGTCCAGCGATTGCGTGCCCCCTTGCAGCACGGTGCCATCGTTCAGACGGAGCCGCAGCCCGCAGGCAGGCTTGCGTCGCTGGCCGAGCCGCCAGCGCCAGGGTGTCTGGCCGGGCGGGGTGAGTTCCACCTCGACCACATCGGTGCGGTGCCAGGCGCCGCGCGGCAAGGTGTGCTGGCCGTCCACATGGAAGGCCACCAGCCGGCGGTTGCTCAGGATCAGCCACAGATCGCCCTCGGGGGCGGACAGCTCGATGGTGTCGCGCACGCTCTCCTGCTCCAGCTGCACGGCCTGCCAGGCGGGGTTCTCGTCCAGCCAGCGCAGTGCGCGCTCGTTGGTGTGTTCTTCCGGTGCCTTGGCCGCGGGGCGGCGAAGCAGGGTGCCGGCCAGGCCCAGCACCAGCAGCAGAGACAGTGATGCTGCGCCGGCCCAGGCCCACTGGGCACGGCGCAGGCGTTCCCGTGTCTGGAAGGCCTGTTCCAGCCAACGCTGTACCGTCATGTCACCGAAATCGCCCAGGCCGCGGCGGTCCACATCGAAACGCAGCAGGCGCAGTTCGAGGTTCTCCAGCACCAGCAGGGTCTCGCCGACCCAGGCCAGGTCGCGGGGCTGGCCCTTGGGACCGATGTCCTGTCCGATCTCCATGCCGTCGGGCCATTCGTAGGTGACGAGGCCGGTCGGGCCGTCGGGCTCCAGGCGGATCAGGGTGGCCACGGGCGCGTGAATGTCGATGCCGGCGCGTGGGTGCGCCACGCCATGCACGGTGTGGCGTGTGGTGACCTTGGTCGAGAGCTGCACGGTCTGCTTGACCGCCAGGGTGTTGCCGCTCAGTCGCAGCAACTGGTGCTGGCCGGTGTCCGTGACCCACAGCTCGCCATCGTCCCACCACAGGCTGGTGGGCAGGGCCAGGGCCCGGGGATCGGTGCGTGCCAGCAGGGCGCCTTGCGCATCGAACAGCAGCACGCCGCGCGCTGCGCCTTGCGCGATGGCGATGCGGCCATCAGGGGCGACGGCCAGATCCGCTGTTCGGGTGTCGAAAGAAGTCTTCAGGTCGGCAGGCCACTGCAGGGCGATGCGGCGCTGCAGACGCCCGGTGTTCGCGTCCAGCACGGCCACCTCGGGCAGGCCGGGGGCCAGGGCGTAGAGGGGTTGTGACGCGGCGGTGGCCAGCCGGTGGGGCGCAGAGGGCAGCCCCGTGTCGCGGGCAGACACACGGGTCTGCGGGCGCCCGCGGGCATCCAGATGCCACAGCTCCTGGTTGATCGACAGCCAGACGGAGCGATCAGGCAGCACCGCCAGCGCCGTGAAGCCTGGCGTGGCGGCGCGTTGCTGGTGGGTCTGCCAAGCCATCCAGGCGCTGGCGAGCCCCAGGGCCAGCAAGGTGGTGAGCCCCACGGCCAGGGCCAGCCTGGCTGCAATGCGCGGCATGGGCCTCACGAAGGACTTACTGGGGTTGCAGGGCCACCGTCAGTTCGGTGCCCGAGGCCAGCAGGTCGATCAGGCGATCGATGTTGGGGTGCTTGCCCGGGTTGGTGCGGGCATCAGCGGTGTGCTCGGCGTAGATGTCCAGGCCTTCCTGGGCGGCGGCAGCGTTGATGCGGCCATGGCGTTCGGCCAGTGCGGCGTACACGGCCAGCGAACCGGCCTGGCCGGGCTTGTTCTCGATGGTGGCGACCACGGTGCCCTGGGCATCGATCAGCTGCAGTGAGGCCAGGTGGGCAGCGGAGGGCAGTTGCTTGAGGTTGTCGGAAAAAGCCATGAGCGGGCGTTCGGATTCTTGGAAATGGAATCCTATTGTGCCGCAGCGGTCGCCTTGCTCGTCTTGGTCTGCGCCTGGGCTTGAACTTGGGCTTGGGCCTGTGTCAGTTCGGCTGCCCAATCCAGGATTTCGAGCCGGCCGTCGGCATGTTCCACCAGAGCGGTGAGGCTCTCTACCCAGTCGCCGTCATTGCAGTAGAGCACGCCGCCGATGTCGCGCATCTCGGCGTGGTGGATGTGGCCGCAGACCACGCCCTGGGCACCACGCTTGTGGGTTTCGCGGGCCAGCGCTTCCTCGAAATCGTTGACGTAGCTGACGGCGCGCTTGACCTTGAGCTTGAGGTAGCGTGAGAGCGACCAGTAGGGCAGCCCCATGCGCGCGCGCCAGGAGTTGAGGTGCCGGTTCAGGCGCAGCACGAACTCGTAGGCCGAATCGCCCACATAGGCCAGCCAGCGGGCGCACTGGATCACACCGTCGTACAGATCGCCATGGGTGATCCACAGCAGGCGGCCATCGGCCGTGGTGTGCAGCCATTCCTCGGCCACTTCGATGCCCCCGAAGTTGTGGCCCAGGTACTTGCGGCCGAACTCGTCGTGGTTGCCGGGGATGAAGATCACGCGCGTGCCCTTGCGCGCTTTGCGCAGCAGCTTCTGGATGACATCGTTGTGCGCCTGGGGCCAGTACCAGCTGCGGCGCAGTTGCCAGCCGTCGATGATGTCGCCCACCAGGTAGAGGGTGTCGCACTCGACGTGCTTGAGGAAATCGAGCAGGGCGTGGGCCTGGCAGCCGGGCGTGCCCAGGTGCACATCGGAGATCCAGACCGTACGCACATGGCGTGCCCTCGGTGCGCCGGGATCGTCGTCGTGCGGCGTGTTGTCCGCCAACAGCGCCCCCTGCCAGGGCAGGTGGCTGCTGCCGGGCGTGGCGGACCTGAAGGCCCGCATCAGCGGAGAGGTGGACCAGGGGCGCATGCCTGCATGATGGGCATCGCCCATGACGGATTTGCGACGCGCGCGTGACATTACACCGCGCGCATGGCCCTGGGCGGGTGTGGCGGGGCGATGTCCGCTACGCTGGCGGGATGCAAGCAATCTTCGGGCGGCGCCTGTCGTTCTCCAGCCTGGGTCCGATGGGGCAGGGCGTAGCGATGGCGGCCCTGGGGGCGATCGCGTTCTCCGGCAAGGCCATCGTGGCCAAGCTGATGTACCAACTGGGCGCGGATGCCGTCTCGGCCGTGGGCCTGCGCATGGCGATGGCCTTCCCGCTGTTCCTGTGGATGGCCTGGTGGTCCGGGCGTGTGGCTGCGCCTGATGGCCAGCCCGCCAGGCCGATGAGCCGTCGGCAATGGTGGCAGGTGGCGGGGCTGGGTTTCACGGGCTACTACCTGGCCAGCACCTTCGATTTCCTGGGCCTGCAGTACATCAGCGCCAGCCTGGAGCGGGCGATCCTGTACCTCAACCCGACCATCGTGCTGCTGTTTTCGGCACTCTGGTACCGGCGGCGCATCAGCCCGGCGCAGATCCTGGCGGTGGGGCTGGCCTATGCCGGCGTGGCCGTGGTGTGGATGCACGATTGGGATGCGGCGCAGCTGCTGTCCAGCCAGGTGGGGGGCGCCAGCGGCATGGAGGCCGTGCGTGCTGTCACGCTGGGCTCGCTGCTGGTGCTGGGCAGCGCCATTTCCTACGCCGTGTACCTGATGGGCAGTGGCCAGTTGGTGCAGACGCTGGGCTCGCTGCGCCTGGTGGGGCATGCGTCCTGTGTGGCGTGCGTGCTGTGCCTGCTGCAGTGGGGCGCGGTGAGTTGGTGGACCGAGGGTCGCGTGGGCGGTGTCTCCGCCCTGCCGTGGCAGGCCTACGGGCTGTCGGCCATCAATGCCGTGGCCTGCACGGTGCTGCCGGTGTGGCTGGTGATGCGTGGCGTGCAGTTGCTGGGCGCTTCGCTGGCGGCGCAAGTGGGCATGATCGGCCCCTTGTCCACGATCTGGATGGCGGCCTGGTGGCTGGATGAGCCCGTCACCGGGCGGCTGATCCTGGGCACGGCGGCCATCCTGGGCGGAATCGTGATCCTGACGAAGGCCAGCAAGGCTGCTGGTGGCGGGAAGTCTGCGCCCAAGCCGGTTGAGCCCGGGGCATCAGGCGTCGGCACGGCCGAGTGAGCTGGTTGAGCGGGGGGCAAGTCACCCCGCAGCGACTGTCAGCATGCCGCTTTGGTGGCTTCTCGCAGAACCTGTGTCAGGCACTCTGCCTGCGTGGCGATGGCATTGGGCAGCGGTAGCTCCCCACGCAGCACGGCCTGGATGTAGGCCGCCGTGGTGGTGGCATCGCGGGATTCGGGCAGCGCGGGCAACTCGGTCAGCACGCCTTCGACGGGTGCTCGGCTGAGTGCAGCGTGGCGCTCTCCGTGCACGAACACCTCGAACCTGGGCTGGCGGCGCGCATCGGCCACTGGCTCGCCCTCGGTGCCGCGCATCAGCAGGGCCGTGGCCTGGGTGTGGCCCAGGTAGGCCGTGAGCGAGTGGGCGTACTCAGGGTGCGTGTGGTTGACCACGCGCACGCTGGGCACTGCAGCCGGCCAGGGCGACAGCAGCTTGGCCACGGTGTGGCCCGGGTTGCGCAGGCCGATCGTCCAGCGCACGTCCAGCAGCTTGGCCAGGGGCGGGCACAGCGTGGCGATGTCGATGAAGGCGGGGCGTTGCGCTTGCCAGGCCTGGGCCACCTCGTCTGCGGTGGTGGCCAGTGGCAGGCCCAGGGCCTGGAAGACCTCGGCCGTGGTCACACGGGTGGGATCCTTCGCGGGGCCGTGCACCAGGACCGCGGTGCCTGCGCGGGCCAGATGGCAAGCCAGCAGCGCCGTCAGGTTGGGCAGCTTGCGCGCGCCGTTGTAGGAGGGCAGCACCACCACGCCACCGGCCGGCGGCGTGGGCAGGGGCAGGCAGCGGGCGAGGGTGGACTGCACGAAGCCGTCCAGCTCTTGCTCTGTTTCGCCCTTGATGCGCATGGCCAGCGCGAAGGCGCCGATTTCCAGATCGGTGACTTTGTTGTCCAGAACCTGGTCCAGCAGGTCACGGGCCTGGTCCGTGTCGAGTGGCCGGGCGCCGTCCTTGCCCCGACCGATCACCTTGATGTAGGCAGCGATGCTCATGCCGGCATTGTCGCAGCCCGCACGCGCATCCCGAAGGCCCGACTCAGGCCGGGGTGAGCGCCGGGTGCAGCTTGATGATCTTGCGCAACTCCGGCACGCACGATCCGCAGTTGGTGCCGCACTTGAGCTGGCCTTGCAACTGCGCCAGGCGATCGTCAGGGCTGCCCGTGCAACTGCCCAGCACCTCGACGATGGCCGGTTCCGTCACGTTGAAGCAGGTGCACACCTGGCGGCCTTTGCTCTGCACGGCCACCGGTGGCGTGGCCCCGGGTGAGAGCAGGGCGCGGCCGTAGGCGTCGGCGGTCAGTTCTTCCTGCAGCAGCGGGCGAACCCAGGCCTCGGCGCTCACATCACCCGCCAGAAGGAAGGCTTCGAGCTTGAGGCCTTCGTCCGAGCGGCGCAGGCGCATGGCCCGGTGCTGGCCCTGGGCGCGGTCGTGGTAGCGCAGCACGTCGCCACCTTCGACGCCCAGCAAGGTCTCGAGTTGGCCCAGCACGGTGTCATCGATGGGGGCTGCCGAGGCACCCCGGAACAGCACCCCCACCATGCCGCGCTCGTGCGGCTCGCGCCCGAAGGGCACGCAACTGGCAAAGGCGAACTGGCCCATGAGCGGTTTGACGGCCTCACGCACGGCCAGGGCGCGGTCTTCCGACATCCAGGCCACGCCCAGCACGCGCCAAGGCAGCTCGGCGGGCTCGATGCTGACGGCGGCGTTCTTGAGTTCGGGCTGCTTGGATTTCGGGCAGAACGCCGGCGAGGTCAGCGCATTCACGCCCGTGATGAGCTGGCCTTGCGCATCGCGGCCGCTCAGGAACTCCTCGCCCCAGTGCATGGCGATGAAGGACTGCATGGGCGCGATCGCATCGCTCGGCTGTGCGGGCAGCACAGCGCTGCCGCGGCGGGAGGCCACGCGCACCAGGTCACCTGCCTGCAGGCCCAGCCTCTGCATGTCAGTGGGGTTCAGTTCGATGCCGGGCTCGCTGACATGGCCGAACAGCCGCCCCAGCGTGCCGGTGCGGCTCATGCCGTGCCATTGGTCGCGCAGCCGGCCGGTATTGAGCGCGAAGGGGTACGCGGCATCGCAGGGCTCGGCCACGGGCTCGTACGGCGCGGCGGCAAAGTGCGCCTTGCCGTCCGCCGTGGGGAACACGCCGTCCTCGTACAGACGGGCGCGGCCCTGGCTGCTGCCCTCGGGCATGGGCCACTGTTGGGGGCCTTGAGTCTCCAGGATGTCGTAGCTCAGGCCGGTGATGTCAAGGTCACGGCCGCGGGTGGATTCGCGGTGCTCGTTCCACACGGATTGCGGGGTGTCGTAGGGGAAGAGCGTGTCCATGCCGTCGCGCCAGCCGGCGGTGCGCTCGGGCAGGCGCTGCTCCAGGCGGCGCCCCAGGTCCGCAAAGATGGACCAATCGTGCCGGGCCTGGCCGGTGGCCGGTATGGCGCCGCGCACGCGGGTGATGCGGCGCTCGCTGTTGGTCACGGTGCCGTCCTTCTCGCCCCAGGTGGTGGCGGGCAGCAGCAGGTCGGCGTAGGCACAAGTGGCGGTGGTGGCAAAGGCCTCCTGCACCACAACCAGCTCGGCCATTTCCAGCGCCTTGCGCACCGTGGCCTGGTCCGGCAAGGATTGGGCCGGGTTGGTGCAGGCAATCCACAAGGCCTTGATCTCGCCCCGCGCGGCGGCCTCGAACATCTCGACGGCTGTCTTGCCGGGCTGGGCCGGAACATCGGGCACGCCCCACAGGCGGGCCACTTCGGCGCGGTGCTCGGCATTGCCCAGATCCCGGTGGGCACTGAGCAGGTTGGCCATGCCGCCCACCTCGCGGCCACCCATCGCGTTGGGCTGGCCGGTGAGCGAGAAGGGGCCGGCGCCCGGCTTGCCGATCTGGCCCGTGGCCAGGTGCAGGTTGATCAACGTGGCGTTCTTGTCGGTGCCGCGGCTGCTCTGGTTCAAGCCCTGGCAGTACAGCGACAGCGTGGGCGTGTGCCCGCCGAACCAGCGCGCGGCCTGCACCACGTCATCGGCCGGCACACCGCAGATCGCGGCCACGGTTTGAGGGGTGAACTCGGCCACCAGGGCTTGCAGGGCATCGAAGCCCTGGGTGTGGCTCGCCACATAGCCCATGTCCACCAGGCCTTCGGCCAGCATCACGTGCAGCAGGCCGTGGAACAGGGCCACGTCGGTGCCGGGCCGGATGGGCAGGAACAGGTCGGCCATCTCGGCCGTTTCCGTCTTGCGCGGGTCGGCCACGATCAGCTTCATCGCCGGGTTGGCGCGGCGCGCGTCCTCGATGCGGCGGAACAGGATGGGGTGCGCGTAGGCCGTGTTGGCTCCCACGATGAACAGCGTCTGCGCGTGCTTGAAATCGTCGTAGCAGGCGGGCGGTGCGTCCACGCCCAGCGTAGCCTTGTAGCCGGCCACGGCGCTGCTCATGCACAGGCGCGAGTTGGTGTCCAGGTTATTGGTGCCCACCAGGCCCTTCACGAGCTTGTTGAGCACGTAATAGTCTTCAGTGAGCAACTGGCCTGATCCGTAGAAGCCCACGGCATCCGGGCCATGGCGGCGGATGATGTCGGCCAGCTTGTCGGCGGCGCTGTCCAGGGCTTCGTCCCAGCCGATGGGCTGGGGCTGCGCACCGCGTGATGGCCGCTGCATCGGTTCCAGCAGGCGCGTCTGGGTCTGCACATTGGTGGCGGCTGTCAGGTGCAGCGTGCTGCCCTTGGTGCACAGGCGGCCGAAGTTGGCGGGGTGATCAGGGTCACCCTGTACGTTGGTGATGAGGCCGGCGGTGCTTTCGATCAGCACGCCGCAACCGGTGCCGCAGTAGGGGCAAGTGGCGCGCGTGGTCGTCGTGGCCGCCGTCACGATGGGGATGGTGATGCTCATGATGGCTCCTTCAAACCGTGGCGGGAGCCGGGGTGTCGGTATTCAAGGTCTCCTCGGGCGCGGGCTCACCGAACATCAGTCGATCACGTGATCGCTTGATGCAGGTGCCTTCACGGATCAACTTGAAGTAGTAGCTGCCGTCCAGCGTGTCGCCATACAGGCAGACGCCCACCAGCTTGTCGCCCTTGATCACCAGCTTCTTGTAGACGCCGCCGAAGGGGTCCGACAGCACGATCTCCTCGGTGCCTTCGCCGCCCATGAAATCACCGGCAGAGAACAGGTCGATGCCCGTGACCTTGAGCTTGGTCGATACCTGAGAGCCCACGTAGCGGCCGATGCCGAACAGCGCCAGATGATTCGCGCACACCTTGCCCTGCTCGAACAGCGGGGCGACCAGGCCATAGGCGATGCCTCGGTGCGAGGCGCATTCGCCCACGGCGTACACACGCGGGTCGGTCACGGTCTGCATCGTGTCGCTCACGACGATGCCGCGGTTGCAGTGCAGCCCGATCTGCTCGGCCAGGGCTGTGTTGGGGCGCACACCGGCGGCCATCACCACCAGGTCGGCCAGCACCTCGGTGCCATCCTTGAAGCGCACGGCCTTGACGCGGCCTTGCTCGTCGCCGACCAGTTCCTGCGTGTGGGCGCCGATGCGGAATGCCAACCCGCGCTCTTCCAGCGAGCGCTGCAGCAGCCGCGCCGAGATCTGGTCGAGCTGGCGGTCCAGCAGCCACGGCGCAATGTGCACCACGGTCACCTGCATGCCGCGCTGCACCAAGCCGTTGGCGGCTTCCAGGCCCAGCAGGCCGCCGCCGATCACCACAGCGTGTCTGTGCGTCTTGGCGGTCTCGATCATGTAGTTGGTGTCGGCGATGTCGCGGTAGGC
>CALAKR010000493.1 GCA_937923225.1 uncultured Aquabacterium sp.
ACGCCAGCGCGCCCAGCACGCCCAGCCCCACCACGGCGGCCGTGGTGCGCGAGCGGTCCAGCAGCAGCCCACCGGCCAGCGAGCCCAGCAGCAGGCCGACGATGGTGGGCATGCTGATCCAGGTGAAGGCGTGCTCCGGGCCGTAGTTCAAGGCGGTCGAGAAGGTGGTGCCCAGCACGGCCATCGCCACCGCGCCGGCCAGCAACAGCAAGCGCAGGGCCCGTGGGCGTGCCAGCGCGCAGGCCAGCACCATGGGGGCCAGCAGGCCCAGCGCCACGATGGCAGCATCGCGCCAGCCCGTCACGGAGGTGGGCAGGCCCGGCGCCTCGTGCCAGGCCTGGGGCACGAACAGGCTGAGCGGGTCATCGGCCGGCAGGAACCAGCCCTCCCAAGGGGTGCCGGTCGTCCACTCCACCATCATCAGGCGCAGCGGCGGCCACAGCTGGCCCTGGCCCAGCGGCAGCGGCGGCGGGAACAGCAGCCCCAGCGGCCACAGCCACAGCAAGGCCAGCCCCCAGCCCGCCTGCGGGATGAACAGGCGCTCGCGCCAGCGGTGCCACCAATCGACCAGGCCCAGCGCATGCGCCGTGACGGCGGCCAGCACGCCCCAGGCCGCGCCCAGGGAATTGAGCGCCCAATCGGTGATGGAGGGTACCCGCCCCGGCAGGGTGAACTGCGTCAGCTCAAGCGCATAGGACAGGGCCGAACAGGCCAGCATCGTGAGCAGCGCCGCAGCCAGCGGGCGCCGGTCGGTGCGCAACTGCGCCACGCACATCACGCAGCCCAGGGGCATGTAGCCCAGCAGGTTGCCCATCAGGTCCGACGGGATCTCGTAGGACTGCTTGGGCAGCACCCAGTCGAAGGCGCCCGGCGGAGGCAGGTGCCAGCCCGTCAGGGGGTGCAGGGTGGCATAGACGATCAGCGCCATGCTCACCCAGGTGAGCGGCCAGGCCGTGCTGCGGTGCAGGGACATCGGCAGGCGGCTCAAAAGGGCTTGACCACCACCAGGATCACGATGGCGGCGAAGAGCAGGACCGAGGTCTCATTGAAAACGCGGTACCAACGGTGGCTGCGTCGGTTGGCCAGTTGCTCGAAATCACGCAGCAGGCGGCGGCACACATGCTGGTAGCCGACCGCGCACAGCACCAGCAGCAGCTTGGCGTGCATCCAGCCGTTGCCCGGCCCCTTGCCGACACCGTAGTACAGCCACAGCACCAGGCCCAGCGCCAGCGCCGGCAGCATCAGGAAGGCGCTGAAGCGGTAGAGCTTGCGGGCCATCACCAGCAGGCGTTCGCGCTCGGCATGGCTGTCAGGGGCCACCATGGCCAGGTTGACGAACAACCGGGGCAGGTAGAACAGGCCGGCAAACCAGCTGGCCACGAAGACAATGTGCAAGGCTTTGATCCAGAGCATGGCAACCATTATGAGCGGGGCCATGATGGCGCCTGTGTCAGGTGCCTTTTGCCTTGTCACCCATCATTTGTGATCGATGTTGCAAAGCGTTTGGACAAAAAAAGAGCCCCGGCCACAAGCCGGGGCTTTCAAGCCTTAACGCTGTCATCACGGTAAGGCACCTGCTCAGGGAGGAAAAGCAGGGAATGACAGCCTTGCGGCGTATCATCCGGGATCAATTATAGACAGGTTCTCCAACCATGCACAGAGCCCATGTCCGTCCGGGCGGACTTTCGGCCGGTTTTGTGCAATTCTTTGCAATCGTTCACATCCGGAACACATTCTCGCGATATGCAATTCCCGCTCAGTTTTCCGGCTCACCGCCCCCGCCGTTTGCGGCGCGATGAGTTCACCCGCTCACTTGTTCGCGAGCACGCGCTCACTTCTTCTGACCTGATCTACCCCGTTTTCGTGTTGAACCAGGACGACGGCACGCAGGATGTGGGCTCGATGCCCGGCGTGTCGCGTCTGGGCCGTGGCCCGCTGTGGGCCGCCGCCGAGCGTTGCGTGGCCCTGGGCATCCCGGTGCTGGCGCTGTTCCCGGTGATCGATGCCAGCCTCAAGACCCCTGACGGCCAGGAAGCCGCCAACCCGCAAGGCCTGATCCCCCGCACCGTGCGCGAGCTCAAGCAGCGCTTTCCGGAGCTGGGTGTGATGACCGACGTGGCGCTGGACCCGTACACCAGCCACGGCCAGGACGGCCTGCTGGACGAGACCGGTTACATCCTCAACGACGAGACCGTGGCCGTGCTGACGCGCCAGGCGCTCACGCAGGCCGAAGCCGGCGTGGACATCGTCGCGCCCTCGGACATGATGGATGGCCGCATCGGCGCCGTGCGCCAGGCGCTTGAGGCCAAGGGCCTGATCCACACGCGGATCATGGCCTACAGCGCCAAGTACGCCAGCGCCTTCTACGGCCCCTTCCGCGACGCGGTGGGCTCCGCTGCCTCCCTGGGCAAGGCCAACAAGAAGGTCTACCAGATGGACCCGGGCAACAGCGACGAGGCCCTGCGCGAGGTAGGCATGGACATCGCCGAGGGCGCCGACATGGTCATGGTCAAGCCCGGCATGCCTTACCTGGACATCGTGCGCCGCGTGAAGGACACCTTCCGCGTGCCCACCTTCGCCTACCAGGTCAGCGGCGAGTACGCCATGATCAAGGCCGCCGCCCAGAACGGCTGGCTGGACCATGACGCCACCATGCTCGAATCGCTGCTGGCCTTCAAGCGCGCCGGTGCCGATGGCGTGCTGACCTACTTCGCGCCCCACGCCGCCGAGCTGCTGCGCCGCCGCTGAACTGTGCGCTTCTTCCTGATCAACGACCGCTTCCAAGAACTGCCTGGCTGGCCCGAGAAGGCGCCGGCCGACGGCTTCGTGTGGGTGACGATGGGCCGCCGCGAGTTCGAGGTGAACCTGACCGAGGTGCAGGCGCAGCTGCAGCGCCTGGCCGGCGGTGCCCTGGTCGACCTGCACGTGGCCGACCTGCTCAACCCGCAACTGCCCTCGCAGTTCGACTACACCTCGTGGTACGACCTGATGGTGTTCCGGCGCCTGGCTGCCGGCGCGCGCACCGAGCGCATGTTCCTGGACGAATCCACCGGCACCGCATCGAGCGCGCGCCAGGCCCTCGCCTCCATCGACACCAGCCCGATGGGCCTGGCCGTGTTCGACCGCCTGCTGCTGACGGTGCACCCCGCCGACTGCGCCGTGCACGAGTTCTTCGTCAACCGCATGCACCAGATGGCGCAGGGCCGCGAGAACGCCACCGACCTGCGCGGCAGTGCCAGCCGCCTGCCGCCCAGCGCGGCCGACCTGATGCTGCGCATCGTCAACCACATGGTGGACAGCTACCTCGATCTGCGCCGCCTGCTCACGCGCCAGTTCGGCTACCTGCAGCAGGAACTGCTGGGCAGCCGCAGCAGCCGCTTCACCAACTGGCAGGCGCTGCTTGAATCACGCAACGCCCTGCACCTGCTGGAAGACACCTGCGAGGACCAGCGCAGCGCCATCCAGGAGTGGATCGACGCGCTGGACGAATGGCCCACGCCACCCGACCCGGTGGCCGCGCGCGAGCGCGAGGTGCTGCGCGTGCGATCACGCGATGTGCACGAGCACATCGAGCGCGTGCTGAGCCATGTGCGCCGGCTGGAAAGCTCGGCCGAGAGCGCGGTGCAGATGCACTTCTCGGCGCAGGGCAGCCGCACCAACGAGATCATGCGCACGCTGACGGTACTGACCGCCATCTTCCTGCCGCTGAACCTGATCACCGGCATCTTCGGGATGAACTTCGACAGCCTGCCGCTGATCCACGAAGGCGCCGGCTTCTGGATCGCGGTGATGCTGATGCTGGGCGTGGGCCTGGGCCTGGTCTGGCTGTTCTGGCGCAAGCGCTATCTGAGCGACGACTAGGCCAGGGATCAGGCCCGGGACTGGACCAGCTCGCGGGCCAGGCACAGGTCGTCCCAGGCCAGGGCCTTGTCGGCCGGGTTGCGCAGCAGGTAGGCTGGGTGGTAGGTGACCACCAGCGGCACGCCGTGGTAGTCATGCACACGGCCACGCAGGCGGCCGATGGGCTCGCTGGACTTGAGCAGCGACTGCACCGCGAAGCGGCCCATGGCCAGGATCAGCGTGGGCTGCACCAGCGCCACCTGGCGCAGCAGGTAAGGCTCACACTGCGCGACCTCTTCAGGCAGCGGGTTGCGGTTGCCCGGCGGGCGGCACTTGATCACGTTGGCGATGTAGACCTGGCGCTCGGCTTCATCCTCGGCGCGGGTCAGGCCGGTGGCCGCCAGCATGCGGTCGAGCAACTGGCCGGCACGGCCGACGAAGGGCTCGCCCAGGCGGTCCTCCTGCTCACCAGGGGCCTCGCCCACCAGCATCCAGCGGGCGCGGGTGTTGCCCACGCCGAACACCGTGTTGCGCCGGCCACGGCACAGGCCGCAGGCTTCGCAGCCCGTCACGGTGTCGCGCAGGGTGGGCCAGTCCATGGTCTCGACGCCGATCGGGCGCGGGCCCAATGGGGCCGCACCGGCCTGCGCTGGGGCAAGCGCGCGCTGCGGCAAAGCCTGCGCCACGGCGGCAGCGGCCGACACCGGCTCGGCAGGCAGGGCGGGCCGAGCCACCGCGGAGGCCTCGGGCGGCACCTCAGGCTGCAAAGGCCAGAAATGCTGCACACCCATCTCGCGCAGCATGGCCACCTGGCGCTCCGACCAGCGGGCCGTCATGGCATCACCTCGCGCTTCATCACCAGAGCATCCTCGCGGCCTTCTGCAGCGGGGTAGTACTGCTTGCGCACGCCGACTTCTTCATAGCCCTGGCGCGCATACAGCGCCCGGGCACGCGCATTGGTGGGGCGCACCTCCAGCCAGATGGCCTGCAGGTGGTGCTGGCCGCACAGCGTCACCAGCATGGCCAGGAAGTGCCGCGCCAGGCCCTGGCTCTGCCAGGCCTGCGCCACGGCGATGTTCAGCAGGTGCAGTTCGTCCACGCCCAGCATGGCCACGCACACGCCGACCACGGCGCCACCAGGCTCGCAGGCCACCTGCATCCAGTAGCCGCTGCCCAGCGACGAGCGGTAGTTGTCTTCTGTCCAGGCATGGCTGATGTGGGCACAGGCCTGCACCTCGAGCGCGCGCACGGCGGGGATGTCATCCAGCCCCATGGGCCGGATCAGCAAGGTCTGGACACTCACGTCGCCAGGCTCCCGGTGGCCGCGGCCTGGGCGGCATCGCGCCGCTCCTGCGTGGTCTGGGCCACCTTGTCGCGCACGTACAGCGGCAGGGCCAGGGCCGGATCGAGCTGCTCGCCACGACCCCAGGCCGCCAGCGCCAGCGCGGCCAGGGCCTCGCCATCGGGCTGTGCCCGCGAATCGGCGGGGCCTGCCAGGCCTTCTACAGCAGCCGGATAAGCAACCAGGGCGCTGCCGGCGGCGCAGCGCACACGGCC
>CALAKR010000494.1 GCA_937923225.1 uncultured Aquabacterium sp.
ACCGCGCGGGGCGTGTCATCGACATAGCGGCCTACCCACGCGTAGGGGAAGGCAGGCGCCATGGGGGCAGCAGCCTCCTGCACTGGCGGTGGGGGTGGCGGGGGCGGCTGCTGCGAGGCCCAGCTCCAGCGGGCATCGGCGGGCGCTGCCGGCCAGGGTTCGACCGAGCGCCGTTGCCAGGCTGCGGCCCACAAGGTCAGGTTACGCGCCTGCTGCGGTGTGGGCGTGCTCGCCGATCGGCTGGCGGGCTGTGCGCGTTGCAGCTCAGGCAAGCCGGCCCGCTCCTGTCGAGCCTGTTGCGGCATCTGCCCAGGCGCGGACCGCTCGGGGCGATCAGTGCGCGCGACGCTGAGATCATCATCCGGCGCGGGGTGCAGCGCGAGGAAGCCCGCAAGCGCCAGCACGGCCAGCAACACCCAGCCCAGCCGAGGGTTGAGGCGGGCGCTCATCGGACCTCCTCACGCCACCAGACCGACAACGCCACGCGTGCCTTGACCTGATCGCTCATGGGATCGGCCCGGACCACGTCCAGCGCATCCAGGCTGATGGCCTTGTCCTGCAGCACGGCGCCCAGCCAGGCCCGCAGCACGGGGTAGCTGGCCTCGACCGGCAACACCATCTGCTGGCGCCACACCGATGGCAACGAGGCCAACGCGCCACCGCGGTACTGCACGGTCGGCACGATCACGCCCAGCGTGCCGGCCTGCGAGAGCACCGCCCCTTGACGGGCCACGGCATCGGTCTTGGGCGGCAGCGAGGCCCAGGTCCGGCCCCAGGTGTCGCGCAGCAAGGCGGGCGTCAACTCATCGATCACAGGAGCGCGGCTGACGGGTTCCTTGGATGCGGCCAGTGCCTTGGCGGCAGACTGCAACTGCCCTCGCAGATGCAGGGCCTGTGCCTCGCTCTCGTCCAGTTCTGCCTGCATCGCCGGCATCACCTGCCAGGAGGCCCAGGCCGCGATACCCAACATCAGCAGGCCTGCCAGGCCCGACCAGCCCAGCTTGTCCAACCAGGTCCGCAGATGCTGCAGTTGGTCGACCTTCATCGAGCGGTCTCCATCAAGGCCATCCATGTGCTTTGCGCCTGCACCTCGGCCTTCAGGCCATAAGCGCCCTGAGCGGTCATGAAAGGTGCCGCCAGCGAGGCTCGGCTGATCAGCCTTCCCGCGGGCAGGCTGTCGGCCCAGCCCAGTGCAGCGGCGTCATCGCGCACCGCCGCCTGCAGGCGCCAGGTAGGGCCCGTGGACCGCCCCACGTCGTCCAGCGAGGTGCTCATGGACAGCATCACCGCGCCGGCATGGGATGCCGATCGCTCCATCTGCGCCAGCATGTCAGGCCAGGGAAAGGCCAGCGCGCGGACCATGTTCACGGCCTCATCGGCCGCTGCAGATTCCAGAGTCGGGGCGCTGGCTGCCGCCCGCGGCGCCTCAGCCTGCTCAGTGCGGGCCAGCGCGGCGCGCTCGACACGGGCCACGCGGTCGGCACGCCCAAGCCGCTTGAGTTGTTCCTGTGCCTCCAGTTGCCGTGTCTGCAGGGCATCGACCTGATCGGCCGTCCACAGCACCGAGGCCAGGCCCGCCACAAGCAGCGCCCAGGCCCATGGTGCGGGTCGCGCTCTGGGGTTGTTGAAATCCAGTGCTGCAGACCAAGACTCAGCCTTCCTGAGCAGACAACGCGCAAGCCAAGCGCGCTGGTGCTTGGCACCAGGCAGCACACCAGGCTCCTGCGCCGGAATCAGCTGGAGCGCGTCGCCACCCGCTGGCAGCGTCTGCACGTCATCACGCACAGGTTCGGCCCACAGCCCCGTCAGCTTGTCCGCCTGGGCCTGAACGTGCACCAACCAGCCGGCCTCATGCAGGGCCAAGGTGCGTGAATGGGTAGCATCCTCACCACGCGTCAACCAAGCCTTCAGGCCGGTCGCCCACCAGGGGCCGACCCATTGAACTGTCACGTGGTGATGCCGTGCCACGGCGCCCATGTCGTCCAGCAGAGCCCGAGGGGCCGCGCACACCAGCACGCCCTGGGGCAACACCACGGCCCGGGTGGCCCAGCGTTCGCGCCAGACCGTGAACTCCAGCCCCAGCAAGTGCGCCCAGCGAGACTCTGCCTCGCCCATGGCTTCACGTCGCGCTGCTGCCCCCCGCCCCGCTATTGGCACCACCGCGCTCAGCAACCACCGTGCAGACAGGCCCAAGCGCGCACGCTGGCCCGGGTGGGCCTCGCACCACTGCCGCCATTGCAGCAGGGCCTGGTCATGCACAGGCACGCCCATGGGTGAACTGGCCGCATCCACTGCAGGCACCAGACACACCCATGCAGGCTCCCGCCAGGCGCTGCGCCACTGGCCCAGCCTTGGCAAGGCTCGCATGCTGGGCATCACAGGCCACCGCAACGCCATCAACTCACTCCGCCAGCGTGACACGGTTGAGTTCCTCCAGCGTTGACTCGCCGCGCAGCACACAAGCCAGGGCCGATTCGCGCAGCAGCCGTGTGCCACTGGCCCGCGCGTGCGCCTTGATCTTGATCAGCGAGGCGCGAGACACGATCAGGTCTCGCAGCGTGTCGTCCATCAGCAGCACTTCGGAGATGGCCTTTCGCCCTCGGTAGCCGGTGTGTCGGCAGTGCACGCAGCCCACCGCGCGCTGGAACTCGCCACGCGTGTCCAGCGGCAGCATGGCCGATCGCAGCTCGCTCACCTCGGGCTGCCAGGGCTGGCGGCAATGGGTGCACAGTTTGCGCATCAGCCGCTGCGCCACCACGCCATTGAGCGCCGACACCATGTTGTACAGATCGACGCCCATGTGCATGAAGCGGCCCACCACGTCGAACACGTTGTTGGCGTGGATGGTGGACAGCACCAGGTGGCCCGTGAGTGCCGCCTGCGAGGCGATCTGGGCGGTCTCGGCATCACGGATCTCACCCACCATCACCCGGTCCGGATCGTGGCGCAGGATGCTGCGCAGACCGCGCGCAAAAGTGAGGCCCTTCTTGTCGTTGACCGGGATCTGCACCACGCCGGGCAGTTGGTACTCCACCGGGTCTTCGATGGTGATGATCTTGTCGCGACCATCGTTGATCTCCTGCACGACGGCGTACAGCGTGGTGGTCTTGCCGCTGCCCGTGGGACCGGTGACCAGCAGCATGCCGTAGGGCTTGGCGGCCAGGCGGCGCACCACGTTGGAATCGTCGGCGTCGAAGCCCAGGCCTTCCAGCGTCATGGCCGAGGCATCGGCCGACAGACGCGAGCGGTCCAGGATGCGCAACACGGCATCCTCACCGAAGCTTGACGGCATGATGGAGACACGGAAATCCACATCCCGGCTGGCACTGCCTTCGCTGCCCGCGGCCTGGCCCAGGCGGGCGCGCAGCTTGAAGCGGCCATCCTGCGGAAGGCGGCGCTCACCGATATCCAGCTCGGCCATCACCTTCAGGCGCGACACCAGCTGTTCGGCCACCTCGCGCGAACCGACCTCGCCCACCGCCACCATCACGCCGTCCAGCCGGTGACGGATGGTCATACCCGTCGCGGTGGACTCCAGGTGCAGATCGCTGGCCTGGGCCTTGAGGGCATCGAACAAAGTGGCATCGAGCAGGCGCACCACCGGGCTGGTCTGGCGGTT
>CALAKR010000495.1 GCA_937923225.1 uncultured Aquabacterium sp.
CCCGGCCTGTTCGATCGCCTCGATGGCGGCCCGGGCGGGCGTGGGCGCCGTGGCCACGATGCTCAAGCCTGGCTGGCGGGCACGCTCTGCCCGTGCTTGTCGGCTTCGCTGGTGAAGGCATCGGCGTAGAAATAGTCCTCCGGCAGGCCAGCCTGCGCCACGAAATCACGCTTGGCCGATTCGACCATGATGGGCGCGCCACAGGCGTAGACCTCGTGCCCCGACAGATCGGGCAGATCCTCCAGCACGGCCAGGTGCACCAGGCCTTGGCGGCCTGTCCAGCCGTCTTCCGGCTTGGCATGTGAGAGCACGGGCACATAGCTCAGCCACGGCAGTTCATCGGCCTGGGCCTGGGCCCAGTCGTGCAGGTACAGGTCATTGCGCGAACGGCAACCCCAGTACACCGCCACCGACCGCGTGTTGTGCTTGAAGCGCAGGTGCTCGATGATGGCCTTGATCGGCGCGAAGCCTGTGCCAGAGGCCAGCAGTACGATGGGCCGGTCGGAATCCTCCCGCACGAAGAAGGTGCCCAGCGGGCCTTCCATGCGCAGGATTTCCTTTTCCTTCATGGCCGTGAACACGTGGTCGGTGAACAGGCCGCCGGGCATGTGGCGGATGTGCAGTTCGATGCCGTTGACGTCCGGGTCCTTGGCGGTGTGCGGCGCGTTGGCCATGGAGTAGCTGCGCCGGCTGCCGTCCTTCAGGATGAACTCGACGAACTGCCCCGCGCGCCAGCCAAAGTTGGCCGTGGCCGGCAACTGCAGGCGCAGGATGGCCACATCCGGCGCTGGGCGATGGATGCTGGTCAGGCGCGTGGGCATCTTCATCACCGGGAAATCGCCCAGGCCCACCACCTGGCGTGATTCCAGCACCAGATCGGTCTGCGGCGTGGCGCAGCAGGTCAGCACATAGCCTGCTTCTTCCTCCGCCGGTGTCAGGGCCTTGAGCTGGTGCGCGCCATGGATCACGCGGCCTTCGAGCAGCTTGCACTTGCACGAGCCGCAGGCGCCGTCCTTGCAGCCGTAGGGCAGGCCCACGCCGGCGTGCAGGGCCGCGCCCAGCACGGTCTCGTCGCGCTGCATGGTGAAGTGACGGCCACTGGGTTGAACGGTGACGGAAAAACTCATGGGAACGGCCTTGGGAGCGGTCAGAATCGTCAATCCCGAGATTGTCCCCCAAGCCGCCATGTTCAACCCCGCACCCGCCCGATACCGCCAGTTCCGACAAAGCCGTGTGCTGATCGTGGGGTGCGGCGATGTGGGCCTGCGCGCGGCCAAGGCACTGCTGCCGCGCTGCCGGGTGCTGGCGCTCACCACGTCCGCCGAGCGGGCCAAGGTGTTGCGCGCACATGGCCTGCGGCCGGTGCTGGGCAACTTGGATGAGCCCGCCACGCTGGCGCGGTTGGCCGGCCTGGCGCCCCGCGTGCTGCACCTGGCCCCACCGCCGGGCAGCGGCCATCAGGATCCGCGCACGGCGCACCTGCTCGAGGCCTTGTCGCGGCGCGGCGCGGTGCGGGCCCTGGTGTATGGCAGCACCTCGGGTGTCTATGGCAATGCTGGTGGCGCCCGTTTCGACGAGACAAGGCCCGTGGCGCCGGTTTCCGACCGGGCCCGGCGCCGTGTGCATGCCGAGGCCCTGGTGCGCTGGTGGGGGCGCCGGCATGCGGCTGTCGGCACGCATGCCTGCGTGCTGCGCATCCCCGGCATCTACGCGCTTGATCGGGAAGGTGGTGACCCGCGCGAGCGGGTGCGCAAGGGCACGCCTGTGCTCGCCGCGCAGGACGATATCTACACCAACCACATCCATGCCGACGACCTGGCCCGTGCCTGCGTGGCCGCCTTGTGGCGCGGCAAGCCCCAGCGCATCGTGCACGCCAGCGACGACACCGAGCTGAAGATGGGCGATTACTTCGATCTGGTGGCCGATCTGTGGTCGCTGCCTCGCCCGCCGAGGCTGGATGCCAAGCAGGCCCGCGCCACCCTGAGCCCCGTGCAGTGGTCCTTCCTGAGCGAATCGCGCCGGCTGGACAACCGGCGGCTCAAGCAGGAGTTGCGGGCAAGCTTGCGTTATCCCACGGTGCGCGAAGGCCTGCGAGGCTGATTCCTTGTGACCTCCCTCTTAGGAGGGGGGTGTGCTGCCCAGGCCACAGCGGCCCGCCGCATGGTGATAAGTTCCCGGCATCCGAAATTCTTCAAGAGGGGACACACCATGCAGATGCTTTCCAATTCCTTTGTTGTCCGCTGGCGCGGCGTGTCGGCGGCCGCCTTGCTGGTGGCCTGTGCCGCTGCCCAGGCCGCCCCCAGCAAGCTGGTGGTGTTCGGTGACAGCCTGTCCGACAACGGCAATGCCTCGGCCCTGGTCGGCCAGTACGGTATCGACCTGCCGGCAGAGCCCTATGTCGACGGGCGTTTCAGCAACGGTCCCGTGGCTGTGGAGGTGATGGCGGCGCAACTGGGCTTGAACCTGGAGAACCATGCCTTTGGTGGTGCGCTCTCCGGCGTCAACAACCGCATCGATGCCCTGGGCCTGCTCGACGGTACAGGCCTGCAGGGCCAGATCACCGACTACCTGGGCGATACCGGTGGCACCACGGATGCGTCGGCCCTGTATGTGGTTTGGGGTGGGGCCAACGATCTGCTGTCTTCGCCGACCGCAGCCACCGTCACCACGGCGGTCAACAACCTCACGCAGAACGTGAACCTGCTCTACCAGGCCGGTGCCCGCGATTTCTTCATCCCCAACCTGCCCGACCTGGCCACCACAGCCAGCGCCATCGCTGCTGGCGGTGCGCAGCAAGCCGGGGCGCATCAGCTCTCGCTGTCCTTCAACGCCGCGCTGGCCCAGGCCATGTCCACGCTGCAAGGCAGCCTGCAGGGCGCGCGCATCCAGGTGTTCGACACCTTCGGCACCCTGGCCGGCTTGCGTGCAGACTATGTAGCCCAGGGTTACAACGTGACGCAAGGTTGCTGGGATGGTGACATGTTCGGCCAGGGCTCCCTGTGCGCCGACCCCTCCAAGTACTACCTGTGGGATGGCCTGCACCCTACGGCGGGCGTGCACCAGGCGGTCGGCCAGGCCTTCGCGCAGGCCGCGGCGGTGCCTGAGCCCGCCACCTGGGCCTTGTCGCTGGTGGGCGTGGGGCTGGTCGGGCTGATGGCGCGTCGCCGCCAGGTGTACGGTTCGACGGCGCTTGCCCACTGATCGACATTCATCCCCCTTGATCAAGGGGGGAAGAACTGTGCCCCGGGGCCTGCGTCCGCGCAGGCCTTTTTGGCGCGTCTGTATGGCGGGTGAGATGTCTTCAATGTGACATATGACCTTTCTATCCTGCGGGGCGATCGATGGCCCACCCACTTCCCCGCAGGAGTACCCCCATGAAAGGTATCAACCACCCGACCAATGACGTGACGCTGAACCCGTCCGGCAACGAGTCGATCCTTGACGTGGCCGAGCGCGCTGATGTCAGCCGCCGCCGCTTCATCCAGGGCGCTGCTTCTGCGCCCATGCTGGCCGCCGCTGGTGGCCTGACGCTCTCCGGCCTGACCAACACCGTGCAGGCGGCCACCAACACCTGCGGTGCCAGCACCACCGTCGGTATCGGCTTTGCCAACCTGCCCGCCGCCCTGGCCCCCGTGCCTGACGCCGTGCGCGTGGCCGCCGGCCACAAGGTCGAGCTGCTGGTCGCCTGGGGCGATCCCATCATGCCCGGCGGTGCCCCGTTCAAGGGTGATGCCTCCGAAACGGCTGCCGACCAGGCCAAGCAGTTCGGCGAGCACAACGACGGCATGCACTACTTCGGCTTCAACGTGCGCGGCGTCGAGTCCAGCGACCGTGGCCTGCTGGTCGTCAACAACGAGTACACGCAGGAATCCATCCTGCACGCCGACGGCCTGAGCGCCGCCAACCAGACCATCGCCAAGGCCCGCAAGTCGCAGGCCGCCCATGGCGTGTCCTTGGTCGAGATCCGCAAGGACGGCGCCGGCCGCTGGGGCGTGGTCGCCAACTCGGCCCACGGCCGCCGCATCACGGCCAACACGCCGATGCGCGTGTCGGGCCCGGCCGCCGGCCACGCCCTGCTGCAGTCGCGCAAGTTCGACATCGAGGACACGGGTTCGATCGACGTCGGCCAGAACAACGGCTTCGAAGCCAACGGCACGATCAACAACTGCGCCAACGGCTACACGCCCTGGGGCACCTACCTGACCTGTGAAGAGAACTGGAACGGCAACTTCGGCGCCAACGGCAGCCTGCCCGCCGCCAGCACCGAAAACGGCAAGAACAACAACCGCTACGGTGTGACCGCATCCGGCAACGGCTACCTGTGGCACAAGGTCGATCCGCGCTTCGACGTGAGCGCCAACCCGCTGGAGCCCAACCTGTTCGGCTGGGTGGTCGAGATCGATCCTTTCGATCCGTACAGCCTGCCCGTCAAGCGCACCGCGCTGGGCCGCATCAAGCACGAGAGCGCGCAGTACGTGCTGGGCCCCAACAACGAGCTGGCCGTGTACATGGGCGACGACGAGCGCAACGAGTACATCTACAAGTTCGTGGCCGCCGGCCGCTACAACCCCAGCAACCGCGCCGCCAACCGCAACCTGCTGGACACCGGCGTGCTGTACGCCGCCCGCTTCCTGGACAACGGCCAGGGCGTGTGGCTGCCCCTGCTGCCCGGCTCGGTCGGCCTGGACGGCGTGGCCCTGCGCGACAACCCCAACTTCGCGGGTGCCGATGACAACGAAGTGCTGGCCAAGATCCTGATCAAGACCCGCATGGCCGCCGATGCCCTGGGCGCGACGATGATGGACCGCCCCGAGTGGACCGGCGCGCGCCCCAAGGTCTGCGGCTTCGACGAGATCGAGGTGTACTGCACGCTGACCAACAACAACCGCCGCGGCACCACGCCGGTGTCGTCCAACCTGGCCGATGGCTCCACCGCTGCGGCCAGCGCGCGCCCCGCGGTCGATGCGGTCAACCCCCGCGCCGACAACGTCTACGGCCACATCGTGCGTTGGCGCGAAGCCGGCAAGAACGTGACGGCCACCGGCTTTGCGTGGGACCTGTTCGTGCAGTGCGGTGACACCGCCACCGCCAAGACCCCGGCCTCGCGCTACGTGGGCAACGTCAACGACACGCCCAACGGCTCTGCCGACTTCGGCGCGCCCGATGGCCTGTGGTTCGACCAGTTCGGCCGCCTGTGGGTGCAGACCGACCAGGCCGGCACGGCCTCGGGTGACTGGGTCAACATCGGCGCCAACTGCATGGTCTGCGCCGACCCGGCCACGGGCGCCATCAAGCGCTTCCTGACCAGCCCCATGCAATCCGAAGTGACCGGCATCGCCATGACGCCGGACGGCAAGAGCATGTTCGTGGGCATGCAGCACCCGGGTGAAGAGGCCGCCAACCCGGCCAACCCGACCCAGTACTCGAACTGGCCTGCCAGCCAGTTCAGCACCAACTCGGCCGGTCAGGCCGTTGTGGGTGGACGTCCTCGTTCCGGCGTGGTGGTGATCACCAAGACCGGCGGCGGCATCGTTGGCAGCTGATCGACACATCGCACAAGGAGTTTCACATGCGTCGCTATTCCGCAATCATCGCCCTGGGCCTGGCCTCGCTGGGCTTTCAGGCGCAAGCCGCCGTGATCACCAACCCTGCCCAGGTGCCCGGCACCCAGCAGGTGATCGATTTCAACGGTGAAGATGGCCTGTCCATCGGTGCTGGTTCGTCGTGGACCACGGGCACCCCGGCCGTGAGCTTCAGCTCGCTTGATGGTGATTTCACCGTGGGTCAGCGCTGGGCCACCGACCTGGGCATCAATGGCAGCTGGGGCGCCGGCAAGTCTTTCCTGTCGTTCGACACGATCGGCGAGATGACCGTGCGCATCGACTTCGGCAACCTGCGCACGCGCGCTTTCACGGCCGATTTCAGCCTGTACCAGGACGCCGGCACGCGCAGCCTGCTCACCGTCACTGCCTACGGCGTGGATGGCAGCTCCAGCTCGTTCACGCTGGGCTCGTTCAGCGCCTCGCTGGATGGCGTCGCCCTGGATGACAGCGCGCTGATCGATTCGACCAACTACGCGATCACGCAGGGCCTGCGCCTGGCCCATGCCGACATCGCCTACATCACCATCAAGGGTGATGGCGTGGTGATGGACAACTTCACCTTCACGA
>CALAKR010000496.1 GCA_937923225.1 uncultured Aquabacterium sp.
CGCCAGGACGAAGGGGATATTGCAGCGCGGAGTCAAGGTCACGCCGCCCGCCGAAACTGCGTTTGGCGCGGCGGGCCTCAATGGTCCACTCCTGGCTGCGAACCCACACCTGCGCGCCGTCCAGGTCCTTTGAATCGGAACGCCCGGACAAGGCCAGCAAGGACGGGGGTGCCACATCGGCTTCATGCTGGCCATCCTTGCGCGCAGCCGGGCGAGGAATCACCTTGTAGCTGCGTGTCGGCCAGCGCGCGACAGGGAGCGCGTCACCGTCGACCACCACCAGCGTCACGGTGTCGTCGACCGCCCATTGTTGCAAGCCCGAAGCCAGGGCCTTCGGCTTGCCCAAGGCCCGCGTGCCCTCAATGAGCGGCAGGCTGCCGCTGCCGGCACAACTGCCGTAGGCGCCGATGCGCACGACGCCCTCCCCGCCCTGCGCATTCAGACGCAGCTTCAGGGGGCCCTTGAAGGTCTGGCCGCAGCGCAGCAGCACGCTGTCACCGGGACGCAGTTCGCGGCCCTCCAGCAACGCCAGGCTCGTGAGCACTTCGGTCGGCGCGCCTGGTTCCTTGTCAGCCGCACGCGCGGCATCCGATCGAGGATCCACATGGTAGACAGTCGCGGCCTGGGCGCCCATGCCCAGGCAGGCCAAGACCCAGCCCCCCAGGGCCAGCCGACTGATCAGACCCGTACGTTCATTGTTCATAGACGTCCAATATCTGAGGAAGCAGCAAGCGCACATCAGCACGGAACGCGGAGGCATCCTGATCCGCATCAGCCGGCCTCGAACAGCCTCCAGAGCTGATGAAAGACGACAAGGCCAAGGCCAACTCAGCCGAACTGTCGAAAAGCTGGAGTTGCCCTGGCCAGCGCTCGTAGGCGACAAGTTCAGGCGTACCGCCACGTCGCAGGGCGAAACAGGGCTTGCCCAGATAAAGCGCTTCCAGGATGGTGGTGGCGCACGGCTCTTCCCACAACGAAGGCACCACCGACACATGGCTGGCGGCAAGCAACGCGATGGTCTCCTCATAGGAGCGGTGCTTCAGGAAGCGCACGGATTCGCTTTGGTACAGGGCTTCCAGTGCCACCCGCTGCGGGCCATCACCGGCGATGTCCAGTTGCGCGTGATCCGGCTTGACGCGCGACCATTCGGCCAGGAATGCGCCAACGCCCTTGGCGCCATCGATCCGACTTGCAATAAGGATGCGGCAGGGCCCCGTGGCCGGCGGCTGCGAACCGCGAGCCAAGTCACTGATACGGGCGGGATCAACGAAGTTGTGGATGACGCGCGCCTTCACAAAAGCGGCAGGCGGCATCTGCCTGCCAGCATTGCGGAAGATCCGCTCAGACACGAAGATGGTCTTGTGGCTGCTCAGCGCCTGGGCCACCGTGGCACGATAACGTCTCACTGCCAGACTGGACACTGCGGCCTGCACGACGTTCGGTTCAGACGTAATGCAGGAGGCGCAGGCCGACGCCGACTGCTCGTTGCAAATATCGCCGTCCTTGAAGCGCAGCTGGATCACGCAATCGCTGCCTTGGTCATGACGGGTCTGCACATAGTTCACTGACTCGTCGAGATAGTGCCCCACCATCGGCAAGCTGCCGTGGTAGTGCACCACATCGAAGCCGGGGGCGTGCTGTCGAATCTGCGCTGCAATGCGTCGCGCGAACCAAGGGCGCTTGACAGGGTTGAAGCAGCCCAACTGCTTTTCCTTCCAACCCTTGTCGATTCTTTCGATGGCACCGAGGAAGTGGCCGTTGAAGCGCATCTCGCTTTTGCAGGCCTCATAGTCGACATCCTTGCGCCCCATGAGAACGACCTCATGCCCCGCATCGATCAAGGCATTGGCCAACGTCACCGCATGCTTGGCCAGCCCGCCGAGCTGCTTGGCCGGCAGCGTCTCACTCACCATCAAGATCTTCATTCGAGTGCTTCCCGCTTTAGCAACCGGCGCAGGCGATTGGCGATGAGTTGACGGTGCTGCGGCAACACCACCAGCACGCCACCGCATACCGCCAACACCAGCGACGCCGCAGTCCCACAAGCCAGGAACAGCATCAACGAGTCATCGGCCAGCCCCCGCAACACGACACAGACCACGCCAGAGATGGCCAGGGCCATCAGGGGCCGCACATAGGCCAGGCGCACCACCTGGGCGAAGGAGAATGGCACTGTTCGGCCATGCACATAGGCTAGGAAAGCCGTGGTCATGATGACGGACGCGATCAGGTGCGCCCAGGCGGCCCCGCCACTGCCCCACTGGATGATCAGCACATACAGCAGCGCCAAGCCGACGGCGGCCCGCGTCAAGGCAAACAGCCCAGAGACCTTGGGATTGCCCAAGCCGTCATTCACCAGTGAGGGGATGTTTGTGAGCGCATCAATGAACTGCGCCACCGCCACGATCGCCATGATCATGGCGCCTTGCGCGGCAAAGCTCGAGCCCATCCAGAAGCTGAGGATGGGGAAAGAGAAGACGGCCAGCAAGAGCACCACGGAACCATTGATGAAGAACAGATAGCGTGAGGACTGCATGTACAGACGCTCGAGCACATCCATGCGTTGCCGGGCCGCCAGCGAACTCGCCGTGGGAAAGACCACACTCGAAAGCCGTGCCGTCAAGCTCAAGATGCGATTGGCCAGCGTGGCGGCCACGGCGAAGTAAGTGACCTGATCCACGCCAGCCAGTGCCCCGATGAGCAGCTTGTCGGCGTGCGAGTAGGTGATGGCGGCCAAGCGACTGAGAAATGAGTAGGCACTGAATGAGAGGATGCCTGCGCGAATGGTTCGCGAGGGCAGCAGGAAGCGCAGGCCAGGCAGCAAGGAGCGAATGCTCAAGCACAGCACCGCGCAGTGCAAGGCGCTGGCACACACCCGCAGGACCACGATCTCGACTAGGCCCATGCCCTGGATGAGCAACCCCACAGTGGCCAATGGCACCATCACCCCGAATGCAGCTTCGACGCGCCCCGAGATGTCGTAGCGCTGCAAGGCCTGAGGCACGCTCTGCAGGTAAGCCTGCAACTGCCCAAACAGGAATCCCAGCGCAGCCCATTGCAGCGCCTCGAACGAGACCTTTTGCGCATCCTGCGGGATCTTGAACAGGCTGGTGATCAGCGTGTCGGCCATGAGCCAGATGCCGCACATGCCTGCCACACCAATCACCAAGTAGATGATGAATCCGAAAGTCAGTGTCTCGAACACCTTCTCGTCATCACCCTTGGCGTGGTGCTCCGAGATGAACTTCACAGCCCCCGCCGTGACATTGATGTCCAGAATCGCGAAGTAGCCAATGATCGACGTGATCAAAGTGAGCACGCCGTAATGACTGGTGCCCAGCTGAGACACGATGAACGGGATGGTCAGCAGTGTGACCACGGCGGGCGCTACGCCCCCAAAAAGATTGAACAGCGCGTTGCCGACGAAGCGCGATGAACCGCTCATACCGCCAACCTGCGCCGCTGGTCAATGGCGTAGACCGCATAAGGCAAGGCGAACAGCAACGCCGCCAACTGCATGGTGCGGTACTCAATGACCGGGGTACCGACCATCCAGGTCGGCAGCATGAACAAAAAACCCGCCAAACCGGCAAGCATCACGCCTCGGTATTCCACCGACGCCTTGGGGGCATGTTGGTACACGAATTTGATGTAGCAGAACCAAAGACCCAACAGCAAGGTCACGCCGACAAATCCTGCCTTGAGCCAGATGTGCAGCACACCGCTGTGCATCCAGGAATAATCGCCCCTGTGGAACGCCAACTCGGGGATGCCGAAGCCGCGGTATTCACCCCAGATGCCCAGTCCGAATACAGGGCTCTCTGAAATGGATCGCCAGGCGGCATCCAATTCGACAAAACGACCGGAGTCGGCTGTGACTTTACCGCTGGCAAAAATATCAGGCGCCAGCTTCTCGAAGAAGCCCGCCCCCGCCATCAGGGAACTGCTCGCCATGCGCTTGAACGCCTGGTAGACAAGGAGCGGAGCGCCTGCTGCGGCGTAGCCAATCAGCAGCAAATTTCTCACGCCCGCCCGCTGGACTAACGCAAAAAGCACGGCCGCCAACCCGAACCCCAGCCAGCCGGAACGCCTGAACGAAAACACCACGATGAACAACTCGATCATCAGGAAGAATCCGTAGAAGATGCGAGTCCGCAGGCTGTGGTTGGCTGCGCCATGAAGCAGGCGCCAGCCCAGAATGAATGCCGCCACGGTGGCAATCAAGCCATCATTGATGTCGAAGAATGTGATCTTAACGTCGATCTTCTGGAAATTGGCGTAGAAGTTGGCGGGATCCCCACCCAGCGCGACATAGCGTGCAATACCCCAGAGCGCTCGGGTAAACGCAGCAAACAGAAAAGTGTTGATGAACCATTCAAGGTCCTTCTCGGTCTGCAGGATGGCAACCATGATATAGATTGCCAGGATCATGTTCAGAACATGCAGCAGCCCCGCCCCCCCGACCAGGCGTAAAAACGGGTAATCAAGCCACAGCCCGATAGGAATATTGAAAAGAAAAATCAGGCCGAAACCCCAGAGAAATACTCCGAGGTTGTGCTTTGCCGGCTGGACTGTCTTGAGCAGCCGAGCCACCATGACGGCTGCCGCCATGCCGAACAGGTACACATTGATGGCGGAGAAACCTAGGAATGTACCGGTGCCGCGGTTGTAGAAATTGGAGGTGCCGTCCCCCCCGACGATGCCCCATGACGCATTTGGAAAATAGAACACGCACAACCAATAGCCCATCATGGGCCAGAAGGGCTTTTTGGCCCCGAGCATCGCCCAAAATACCAACCCGACGGCGAATCCGAACGCAAGGAGATAGTAGGCCGAGAAATATGCTGCGCCCAACCACGTCATGCAGACACCGGCTCATTCATAGTGGTCGTAGGCTTTGAAGCCCGCCGTCTTGACCAGGCTGTCACGCTTGGCGCTGGTGTAGTCACTCTGCACCATCTCGGCCACCAGCTCGGGCAGCGAGATCTTGGGCGTCCAGCCCAGCTTCTCGCGCGCCTTGGTGGGGTCGCCCAGCAGCGTTTCGACCTCGGTGGGGCGGTAGTAGCGCGGATCGACCCGCACGATCACATCACCCACCTTGCACTTGGCCAGCAGCTCGCCGT
>CALAKR010000497.1 GCA_937923225.1 uncultured Aquabacterium sp.
CCCTGGGCGTGGTGATCGTCAACTACAACACGCTGGACCTGACCGTCAATTGCGTGGCCTCGCTGCTCCAGCACGGCGTGGCCGCGGCCCAGGACATCGTGGTGGTGGACAACGCCTCGCCCGATGGCTCTGGCGCTCACCTGCAGGCGGCCCTGCCGCCAGGCGTGCGGGTGGTGCTGTCCAACTGCAACGGCGGCTTCGGTGCCGGCGTCAACCTGGGTGTCGAGGCCTCCACCACCGACCTGGTGCTGGTGCTCAACCCGGACACCTACTTCAAGCGCAATGATGTCGACACCATCCGCCGGCTGTTCGACGAGCGCCCGCGCCTGGGCGTGGCTGGCCTGCGTCTGATCAACCCGGATGGCAGCCTGCAGTATTCGGCGCGCCGCTTCTACTCCCTGCCCGACATCCTGGCGCGCCGCACCCTGCTGGGCCGCTGGGGGCCGATGCGCTCGCGCATCGATTCGCACCTGCTCAAGCGCGAGTGGGGTGCAGAGCCCTTCGAGGCCGACTGGGTGATGGGGACGGGCTTCGTCGTGCGGACCATGGCCTTCAGGCAGGTGGGCTGCATGGATGAGGGCTACTTCCTCTACTTCGAGGAGGTGGACCTGTGCGCCCGCATGTGGGTGACCGGCTGGCATGTGCTGGCCGTGCCCAGCGTGGAGCTGGTCCATGAGCATCAGCGCCACAGCGCTGCCGGCATCTGGTCCAAGTCGGGCAAGACGCATTTGCGCAGCATGGCGCGTTTTTTCGCCAAGTTCGGGGTACCCTGGCTGGCACGGCCATCCCGGGGGGGGTTGGCACGCTCGTACGCGCGCTGGCGTGCGGAAGGTCCGCCCAAACCGTCCTGGGGGCAACAGTCTGGCAATTGAACCGTCGATTCAAACCATGGATGCTGGAACGTCGTTTCACCCCGGCTCTCGGGCATCCTCCGCACCTGACATGATGAAGTACATCGCGACCGTTGTGATCTGCCTGCTGGCAGCGGCCTGCACCCCGATGGGCACCCTGGTCCCGCCGAGTGGCGAGACCTTCCAGGCCCGTCTGCTCAAGCCTGAGGACCTGGCCCAGTTGCCCAAGCTGCCCACGCGGGTGCGCCCGGGTGATGTGCTGCGCATCGTGCCGGACAGCCAGCCCGCCGCGATGGACCTGCGCAACCTGGTCGAGGACACCCAGGCGCAGAGCTATGTGGTGCGTGGCGATGGCAGCTTCTCCTACCGCTTCATCGGCCGGGTCGAAGCCGCCGGCAAGACGCCCGACGAGCTGGCCGCCGAGATGAAGAGCCGGCTCGACACCTACTACCGTGAACCCGGCGTCACCATCAACATCACCTCCTCGCCCAGCAACCGCGTGATCGTGGCTGGTGCCGTGCGCAACCCGCTGCCCATCGAGATGGGTGCGCTGGTCAGCGTGGAGCAGGCCATCTTCGCGGCGGGGGGCCTGATGCCATCGGCCGACCCGCGCATGGTGGCCCTGATGCGCATGGACGCGCAGGAGCGCTACCAGGTCTACTTTATGGACCTGAGCAAGATGCTCGAACCCACCGAGCAGGGGCGCGCCACCCTGGCCTTTCAACGCGGTGACATCATCTTTGTGCCCAAATCCAGCGCCGGCAACGCGGCCGACGGGGTCGATGTCTACATCAACCAGCTGCTGCCCTTCAGCCGTGGCGTGGGCGTGAACTTCAGCCGGAGCATCGGCACCACCAAGACCGTGACCAGCTTCGACTGACCGGCGCAGAACCACAACATGATCGACATCCGCTCTTTCCGCGACCTGCTGCGCCTGTTCTATATCTTTCGCCGCGAGTTCCTGATCGCCTTTGGCCTGACGGTGGTGCTGGCCGTGGGCATCGCCTTCCTGATGCCGCCCAGGTACGCCTCGGAGGCGCGCCTGCTGGTCAAGCCTGGCCGCGAAAACCTCACGGTACCGCTGGACGCGGGTGACCGCCAGACCATGCTGTCGCAGGTGTCCCAGCGTGACCCGATCATCGACGAAGAGAAGATGCTGACGGGCCGCCCCGTGATCAACCAGGTGGCTCGGCTGTACATGGACGAGATGGCCCGCCAGCCGCCCCCGCAAGGCGTGTGGAAGCAGATCAAGGCCCAGGTCGGCAAGGCGGCGCTGGCCACCCTGGACGGCCTGCGCTGGGTCACGACCAAGCTGGGCCTGACCGAGGCGCGCACCCCCGAGGAGCGCCTGGCCTCCAAGCTGGAAGACCGCTTCCAGGCTTCGCACGGCCCTGGCTCGAACGTGATGGAGCTGCGCTTCGTGTGGGACGACCCGCTGGTGGCGCAACGCATCATGCAGACCTGGGTGAAGGTCTACCTGGACGAGCGCACGGCGGTGCTGGGCCGCAAGGGGCTGGTCACCTTCTACGAAGGCAAGGTGCGTGACGCCGACCAGCAGATCGAATCGAGCAAGGCCTTGTGGCGCGCCCGCCTGGAGAAGATCCAGGGCGTCAGCGCCAGCGAGCGCCTGGAAGCCCTGACCAAGCGTGTGAATGAACTGCGCACGCGCCGTGCCGAGATCCTGGCCGAGAAGGATGCTACCGAGCAGGGCCTGAACTACGCATCCGGCCGAGCCAAGACTTTGCCGCGCGAGGTGGTCTCCGAGCGCGAGGTGGGCTATGGCCCGACCTGGCTGGCGCTGAGCAACCAGCTCAACGAGCTCAAGCGCCAGCGTGCCGATGCCTTGCGCGTCTACAAGGAAACCGCCCCCACCGTGCTCACGCTCAACGAGAGCATCGCCACGCTGGAGAAGCAGGTGCAGGCCGAAGAGCGCAACGTGCAGCGCTCCGAGCGCCGCACGCCGAACGAGCTGGGCACCACGTTGGAGCGCAACCAGCTCGAAAAATCCGTGCGCCTGCGTGAGCTGATCACCTTCTCGTCCGTGTACGACAAGGAAATCGGCGAACTGGAGGCCGCGCGTCGCCAGGTGCTCGAGAGCGAGCCCGAACTGGCCCGCCTGGAGCAGGCCCTGGCCGTGGCCGAGAAGAGCCGCGCGCTCTACCTGGACAGCCTGGAGAAAGCTCGCATCGACCAGGCGCTCGATGAAAACCGCATCAACAACATCGCCCAGATCGAGCAGGCCACCTTCAACCCGGCCCGCGTGTCGCCCAAGAGCCTGCTGCTGCTGGCGCTGGCGGCGCCGGCTGGCCTGCTGGTGGGCCTGCTGGTGATCTACCTGCGCTCGCTGACCGACCAGCGCATCCACGATGGTGGCCGCGTCGAGCAGCGCTTCGGCGTGCCGCTGTGGAGCACGATCAAGGACATCGGCGGTGGCAGCGCGGGGGAGGACAACGAGTTCCACGCCAGCCTCTATCGCATCTACGGCATGCTGCCGCTGGACCGAGTGGCCGAGCAGGGCCTGACCGTGGGCCTGACCTCGTCGCGGCCCAAGGAGGGCGTAAGCTTCATCGCCCAGCGCCTGCGCACGCTGCTGCAAGCCCAGGGCCTGACGGTGCGCCTGAACGTGACCGAAGGCCAGCCCGAGCGCGCCCAGCCCGGCGAGGTGCTGCTGCTGGAGGCCGCCGGCCTGCTCAGCAACCGCGATGCCTTCGTGCGCTTGAGCCGTTCCGACCTGATCGTGCTGGTGGTCGAGGCCCGTGCCAGCACCGTGCCGGTGGTCGAGAACGCCCTGGGCATCCTGCGCACGGCCTTCCACAAGGTCGATGGTGTGATCATCAACCGGCGCCGTTTCGAAGTGCCGCCGCACGTGCTGCGCTGGCTGCAGCGTTGAGCCGGGGGACTGCAACCGTGCGCCTGGCCCTGCTGTCGCCCCTGCCGCCCGAGCAGACGGGCATTGCCGATTACGCTTCTCAATGCCGCCGCGCCCTCAACGCCGCCGGCATCGATGTGCTCACGCCCCTGCTGGGACAGCGCCCGCTGAGCAGCATGGCCGATGCCCGGCGCTGGGTGGCCGAGCGGGATTGGTCCAAGGTCGATGTGGTCCACGCCGAGATCGGCGGCGGGCGCCACAGCGAGTTCTTTGCGCTGTGCGCGCTGGCAGGCCTGCCGCAGCGTCCGGCCCTGTCGGTCACCGTGCACGATCCGGAGCGCCTGGTGTGGCGCCCGGTCAGCCGCCTCTACCGCGCGCTGGAGCGTTCGCGCCTGCTGCCGCGCTTCGTGATGCAGGTACTGGCCGTGTTGCTCGATCCGCACACGATGTGGGCCGAGCGCCGCCTGGCACGTCGGATCGATGGCCTGGTTACGCTGACGGACACGGGAGCCACGCGCCTGGCCGCCCGCATGCGCATACCGCGCACCAAGGTGCAGGCCATTCCCCACGGCACGCTCGACCTTGAACCCAAACCCCTGCCGCTATTGCCGCCTGAAGGGCCGGTGCGCCTGCTCTACTTCGGCTTCATCTACAGCGGTAAGGGCATCGAGGATCTGGTGGATGCCCTGGCCCAGGTGCGCGAGCAGCACCCCGAGCAGGCCGACCAGATGCGCCTGACCATTGCGGGCGGCACGGCACCCGACATCGCCTTTGGCGCGCACGGCAGCTACCTTGAGGCCCTGCGCGCACGTGTCAAGGCCAAGGGCCTGGAAGCCGTGATCGATTGGGATCTGGACATCGATGCCCGTGATATCCCGCCGCTGATCCAGCGCCACCATGTGATGGTGTTGCCCTACCGCGAGTCCCGCAAACTGTCGCTGCTGGGGCAGATGCGCGGCACCAGCGGCGCGCTGGCCTGGGCCGTGAACTGCGGCCGTGGCGCCATCACGTCCAATGCGCGCTCGTTCGCCGAAGAGATCCGCTCCGGCAATGGCCAGGCCTACCCGCAGGGCGATGTGGCTGCGTTGGCCAAGATCCTGGCCGCGGTGCTGGCCGATCCCAGCCTGACGCAGACCTGGGCCGACCGCGCGGCCGAGCTGGCCCGCCAGCGCCAGTGGCCGGAGACGGGCGAAGTGTTTCGCACCTATTTCGAAGGGCTGATGCAGCGCCGGGGTTTGCCCCTGCCGCAGCGCCTGCCACCCCGGCCCATGACGCTGCCCCCTTCCGTGCCCAGGGAGCCCGCATGACGACCCAGCATGCTGCCCGCCGCCGCCATTTGCAGCGTGCCCTCGCACTGCTGGCGCTGGGGCCGTTGGCCGCGCCCCTGTCGCGTGCGAGCTGGCTGTCCCGCGGCCCCAAGCCCATCGAACTCAGGCCCGCGCGCGCCGTGGTCTGGAAGGACTGGCTGGGTGTGAACGCCCAGTTCCAGTGGTTCCCGCCCGAGATGGCGCGCAAGCAGGCCGAGCGGCTCAAGGCGCTTGATCTGCAGTGGGTGCGTCTGGGCCTGCACTGGATGCTGCTGGAGCCTGAGGAGGGCAAGTACGACCTCAAGGCCATCGACCAGGCCATGGCGATGACGCAGCAAATGGGCCTGCGCAACATCACCTACGTGGTCGGCACGCCCAAGTTCGCCACCTCGGTGTCGCCCAACGACAAGTACGCCCAGTACTTCGACAAGTTCCCGCCCAGGGACCCCAAGACCTACGCCCTGCGCATGATGCAGCTGGCCAAGCGTTACCCTGGCGTTGATGTCTGGCAGGTCTGGAACGAACCCAACATCCTGGGCTTCTGGGCGCCCAAGGCCGACCCGGAAGGCTACGGTCGCCTGCTGCTGCCGGCCGTGCAGGCGCTGCGCGCCACCGTGCCCGACAAGCCCATCGCCATGGCCGGCATGGCCTACTTCAGCGAGATGCCCACCGGCGGATTGATGATCCAGAAGATGGGTGAACTGGGTGCGTTCAACCTCAATCTGATCATCGCCTATCACCCGTACACCGCAAGCCCTGAGGGCTCTGAAGGCAATGAGCGTGATTTCGTCGGCAAGGTGCAGCCCGCCCACCAGTGGCTGCGCGCGGCGGGCGTCAAGCAGATCTGGGCCACCGAGTGGGGGTGGTCCAGCTATGCTGGCCCGAAAGAAGAGCAGCCCATCGTCGGCGAGCAGGGCCAGGCTGATTACACGCTGCGCCGCCTCGCGCTGATGGCCGCGCTGGATTACGACCGCGTCTTCCTGTTCACCCTGTCCGATCTGGACAAGCGCGCCAGCGTGCGTGACCAGAGCTACGGCCTGCTGCGCGAGAACGGGGAGCCCAAGCCCGTCTATCACGCGCTGCAGCGCTTCCTGAAGGCCTGCGGCCCGCGCCTGGAGCCCGATGCCCCGCCCAAGATCGAGGGCGGCGTGCCCAAGGGCCTGGTCAGCATCGCCTGGAAGCGCGCGGATGGCCGCCAGGTGTGGATGAGCTGGGCCGACAAGCCGGTGGCCGTGACCCTGCCTCAGTGGCGCAAAGAAGCCGTGCTGCACCATCCGCTCAAGGGCACGCAGGCCACGATCAGGCCGGGCCCGAAGGGGATGGTCGTGCCTGTCGACACGGCCTTGCAGATCCTGGTGGCCTGAGCATGGACACTCCCGCGCCCGCTGTCCGCCCGCTGCGCATCCTGTGGACCATGCCCTATCTGCCCTGGCCCACCACCAGT
>CALAKR010000498.1 GCA_937923225.1 uncultured Aquabacterium sp.
GCCTGGATCTTCTTGTACATGGGGCACAGCTTCTCGGTCGGCACGGCCACCAGCTTGGAGTCGCCACCGGCCTCGTCTTCCATCTTCAGGATACCCAGGGGGCGCACGGCCACCACCACGCCGGGAGGCAGCGGGAACGGGGTCACCACCAGCACGTCGACCGGGTCACCATCGGGTGCCAGGGTCTGGGGCACGTAGCCGTAGTTGCAGGGATAGTGCATGGCCGTACCCATGAAGCGGTCCACGAACACGGCGCCGCTGTCCTTGTCCACCTCGTACTTGACGGGGGCAGCGTTGGCGGAGATCTCGATGATGACGTTGAAGACGTCGGGGGCCTTTGACCCGGGGGTGACATTCAGCAGGCTCATGGTGTGCGGTGCGTGATGGTTTGAAGATGGGTTTGAATGAAGAGAAAGCGGGTGCGCGTGGCGCAAGGGCGCCAGTGTAGGCGAAGGCAATTTAGATTAATCAATCTAATCAATGTTGCAGCGCACAAAAGGCGCTTGCATTGTCCGTCTGCTTCCCCAATACTTCGAACCATGTTGCAGCGCAACATAGCGGCCTTCCAGAAGTATCCGACCGCTAGTCGCCAAGCAATCCACTCATTGACTGACGATGGAGATTCAAGATGCTGACTGCCGAACAACTGCTGGCCACCCACAAAGCCAACATCGAAACCCTGTTCACGCTGGGTCAGAAGGCTTTCGAAGGCGTTGAAAAGCTGGTCGAGTTGAACCTGCAAACGGCCAAGACCACGCTGGACGAAGTTGCCGACCACACCCGCGCCGTGCTGTCCGTCAAGGACGCCCAGGAGCTGGTCGCCCTGCAAAGCGCCCTGCTGCAACCCAATGCCGAGAAAGTCGCTGCCTACAGCCGCCACGTCTACGACATCGCTGCCTCCACCAGCTCCGAAGTGAGCAAGCTGGCCGAATCGCAAGCCGCCGAAGCCCAGAAGAAGTTCCTGTCGGTGGTGGACAACGCCGTCAAGAACGCGCCTGCCGGCACCGAGAACGCCGTTGTGCTGGTGAAGTCGGCCGTGGCCGCCGCCAACAACGCTTTCGACTCCGTGCAGAAGGCTGCCAAGCAAGCCGCTGACGTGGCCGAAGCCAACTTTCAAGCCATCACCAACACCGCAGTGAAGGCTTCGCAAGCCGCCAAGCCCCGCAAGACGGCCTGAGCGAGCCCGGGAACTTTACGGGAGTCTGCGGACTCCCAAGGATGCCGCTCTGGACAAGCGGTACTCCCTGAAAGGTTGTCTCCTCGGTACCTCCGATCCTCATTCAAGGTACCTTAAGGCCCGGTGGCTTGCCACCGGGCTTTTTTTTGCTTGTGTTTATGCTTGTCACCCATGATCGATTGGCTACAGGCTCACTCCCCTTTTCCGGACACGCGCCGCGCGCTTGGACCGGAGACTGACGCACCCGGCTTGCTGGCCGCCGGAGGCGAGCTGACCATCGAGCGTCTGCAGGCGGCCTACCGGCGCGGCATCTTCCCGTGGTTCGGGCCGGGCCAACCGGTGATGTGGTGGTCGCCCGCGCCGCGCATGGTGCTGCCGGTGTCTCAGTTCAAGCTGTCGCGCTCGCTGCGCAAGACCATCGCGCGCTTTCGCCGCACGCCCGGCTGTGAGCTGCGCATCGACAGCGATTTCCCCACCGTGATCCGCTCATGCGCCGACAAGCCCCGCGATGGCCAGGACGGCACCTGGATCGTGCCGGCCATCCAGGAGGCCTACGGCCACTGGCATCTCGCCGGGCAGGTCCATTCGTTCGAGACATGGATCGATGGCGAGCTGGCCGGTGGGCTGTACGGCGTCAACGTGGGGCGCATGTTCTTCGGCGAATCGATGTTCGCCCACCGCACGGATGCCTCCAAGATCGCCCTGGCCGCGCTGGTGTGCTTCTGCCGGGCCAACGGCATCGATGTGATCGACTGCCAGCAGCAGACGGAACACCTGGCCTCGCTCGGCGCCGTGCCTTGGTCACGGGAACGCTTTGAAGCGCACCTGAAAGAGGTCGTGGATCAACCCAGGCCGGCGGTTTGGGCCTATGATGATTCCTTGTGGTCCGCGTTGACCACGCCCTCTTCTTAGAGCCCTGAGTCGCCCCCAGCTGCCGTGACACACCTCAAAGACCTGCCCCTGGCGTCATTGCAGTTCTATGCGACGGCGCCATACCCCTGCAGCTACCTGGGGGACAAGACGGCCCGGTCGCAGGTGGCCACACCCAGCCACCTGATCAACGCCGATGTCTACTCGGGTCTGGTATCCAGCGGGTTTCGGCGCAGCGGCATGTTCACCTACCGCCCGTACTGCGACGGGTGCCAGGCCTGCATCCCCCTGCGTGTGCCCGCAGAACAGTTCCAGCCCAGCCGCAGCCAGCGCCGTGCCTGGAAGGCACACCAGAACCTTGAAGCGCGCGTGTCACGCCTGTGCTTCACGCCGGAGCATTACCGCCTGTACCTGAACTACCAGGCCAGCCGGCACAGCGGCGGCGGCATGGACCAGGATTCGGTCGATCAGTACACGCAGTTCCTGCTGCAAAGCCGCGTCAACTCGCGGCTGGTCGAGTTCCGCGATACCCTGCCCGACGGCAGCGCCGGCGCCTTGCGCATGGTCTCGATCCTCGACGTGCTCAACGACGGCATTTCCGCGGTCT
>CALAKR010000499.1 GCA_937923225.1 uncultured Aquabacterium sp.
GGCGGCGACAACCTGGCCGCCACCTTCAGCCCCGAGCTGAGCGACCTGACCATCTACGTGATCGACGTGGCCGCTGGCGAAAAGATCCCGCGCAAGGGCGGCCCCGGCATCACCAAGAGCGACCTGTTCGTCATCAACAAGACGGACCTGGCCCCGCACGTGGGCGCCAACCTGGACATCATGAAGTCCGATACGCTGCGCATGCGCCCCACCCGCCCCTTCGCGATGACCAACCTGAAGACGCGCGACGGCCTGAGCGAGGTGATCGGCTTCATCGAGACCAAGGGCATGCTCAAGGCGGCCTGAGGCGCTTTGACAAGCTGCGGCCCTTGAAATGAAGCGGCGCCACCTCCATCTGGTGCCCTCATGAGCCTGGGCTTTCTCTTCGCGCTGTCCGCCGCCGTTCACGCCTACGTGGGCTGGCGTCTGGGGCCGCAACTACCTCTGTGGGGCGCCTGGAGCCTGGCGGCCGTGCTGCTGGCATCCGCCGTGCTGGTGCCGCTGTCGCTGATCGCCTTCCGCATGCGGGGCTCGCGGGCCAAGGTCTGGGTGTCATGGACCGGGCTGCTCTTCATGGGGCTGTTCTCATCGCTGTTCGTGCTCACCCTGGGGCGCGATCTGCTGCTGGCTGCGGCGCATGGCCTGGCCTTGATCTGGCCGCAGGCGCAGCCCTCCCCCGCCTTCCTGGCCACCTCGGCCCAGACCGTGCCGCTGCTGGCGGCCCTGGCCAGCCTGCTGGGCTTCCTGAACGCGCGCCGCACGGCGCCGGTGGTGCAGGTGGATGTGCCCATCAAGGGCCTGCCCGAGGCCCTGCACGGCTTCACCATCGCCCAGATCAGCGATATCCACGTGGGCACGACCATTCGGCACGGCTACCTGCAGGCCATCGTCGAGCGCGTCAACGGGCTGCAGGCCGATGTGGTCGCCATCACCGGCGATCTGGTCGATGGCAGCGTGCGCGAGCTGGCCGAGCATGTGGAGCCCCTGGGAACGCTCAGCTCGAAGCACGGCACCTATTTCGTGACGGGCAACCATGAGTACTACTCCGGCGCCCACGCGTGGATCCAGGAGCTGCGCCGACTGGACATCGCCGTGCTGATCAACGAGCACGTGGTGATCGAGCGCGAGGGCCACGCCATGGTGCTGGCCGGCGTGGCGGACTACACCGCCCATCACTTCGACCCCAGCCATCAGAGCGACCCCGTGAAGGCCCTGGCCGATGCGCCTGGGCATGCGGCCGTGAAGGTGCTGCTGGCGCACCAGCCCCGCAGTGCGCCGCAGGCCGCCCAGGCAGGATTCGACCTTCAGTTGTCAGGCCACACGCATGGTGGCCAATTCTGGCCTTGGAACCTGTTCGTGCCGCTGCAGCAGCCCTACACCGCCGGATTGCACCGGCTGCAAAGCTTGTGGATCTATGTGAGCCGGGGCACCGGCTATTGGGGGCCGCCCAAGCGCTTTGGGGCGCCCTCAGAGATCACCCACGTGAGGTTGGTGCCCGCCGAGCGTTGAGCTCGGCTGCACCCGTCAGCGCACTCGTCAGCGATGCAATGCGTGGCTGAGGCTGGCCACGGCCGGGCTGGTGGGCGTGGCCATCATGGCATCGTCCGGCGCGAGCTGAAGGATCCCCCAGAGCAGCACAGCGGCCAGGGAACTCAGGATCACGGTCAACAGCAGCAGGTGAAATCGGGATGAACGGAACATGCCGTCATTGTCCGCACGATGAGGGCTGACGGGAACCCCCTTCGGGGTGTCTTAGGGGGTAAACGGCCCTTCTAATCAGCAAGCACGGCCTCGCGCCGATGCTGCAACCTCAAGGCCCGGACACAAACCTGAGGCACAATCACGGCCGTGCCGGCTCCGTGGTGAAATGGATATCACGGACCCCTCCTAAGGGTCAAGTACAGGTTCGATTCCTGTCGGGGCCGCCACCCCCTGCTTCAGCCCTTGCGCTCATGCTTCATGTGCACCTTCCACATGAAGCCGATCAGGTTGTCGCCGTAGGAAATGGCCTTGCGCGTGAGCTCGAACGGGTTGTGCGAGGTGTTGGCCGCACCACGAATGCAGGTCAGCCCGGTGCGGTAGCCGGCCTCTTCGACCAGATCGCGGGAGCGCTGGTCGTAATCGCCGTAGGGATAGCAGAAATCCGGCACCTCGGCGCCCAGCAGATCTTCCAGTGCCGCCTTGCTGCCGAAGATCTCGTTGCGCTGCGCCTCGGGCGACAGCTTGGAGAGCCGCTGATGCGTCATCGCATGCGAGCCGAAATGCGCGCCTTCACTGTGCAATTGGCGGATGGTCGCGGCATCCATCAACGGTGGCAGCGCAGGCAGCCAGTCGGCCGATTTCCCCACCAGCGTACTCACCAGGAACACGGTGGCCGTGCAGTCGTACTCCTTGAGGGCGGGCCAGGCGAACTCGCGGAAATCGTCGAAACCATCATCCACCGTGATTACCACGGAGCGCTTGGGCAGCGGCTCGCCCTGGAACAGGCAGCGGTAGGCCTCGGCCAGGCTCAGCACCTTGAAGCCAGCCAGCTTCAGGTAGCGCAATTGCCCGCGAAACCGGTCGATGTGGCAGAACAGGGCCCGGTGCGCGTCCGGGCGCGGGTACCGGCCGATCTGGTGGTACATCAGGATCGACAGCGGAGGAGACTCTGGCGGGCGCACGTTCATGGGGAAGGACTGTAGCGCAAGCGCCTTGTCCGCCCTGGATGCAAGCATTTCACAAGCATTTGTGCGTCGCCAGACAAGGCGGTTTTGGGGCCTCGCTCCAATAATCTCCTGGCACCCCAACACCTTTCAACACGTTCCAAGCACAGACCTTGTCCGCAAGGCCTGCGGGTGCGCTCATGCCTTTCAAACCCACTGCATCAGAGGTCCTCATCCATGTCCAGCCACATCTGCGGCCCCGGTTGTTCCCACGGCGTCACGCCCGAAGCTGAGAAAGAGATCAAGGAAGAGTTCAAGGTCGCGCGCCGATCGTTCCTGCGCGACGCGATGGCCGCCAGCGGCGCCGCCGTATCGGCCGGTGCACTGAC
>CALAKR010000500.1 GCA_937923225.1 uncultured Aquabacterium sp.
ACGGTCGAGGCCCACCGCGCCAACGTGATGGAAAAGCTCAACGCCAATACCGTGGCCGATCTGCTCAAGATCGCCCTGGGTGCCAGCGGCCAGCCGGGCGCGCCTGCTGCCCCCGCCGCCAAGCCCTGAGGCTTTCCAGCCCACCACAAGGCCGCCTGACCGCGGCCTTTTTACATTTCCGAATCCCTGTTTCCAGAGAAAGACCTTGCCATGACCGCCCAACTGATCGACGGCAACGCCCTGTCCAAGCAACTGCGCGGCGAGGTGGCCACCCGTGCCGCCGCGCTCACCGCCCAGGGCCTCAAGCCCGGCCTGGCCGTGGTGCTGGTAGGCGACAACCCGGCCAGCCAGGTCTATGTGCGCAACAAGGTCAAGGCCTGCGAGGACGCCGGCCTGCACTCCGTGCTCGAGAAGTACCCCGCCACCATGACCGAGGCCGAACTGCTGGCCCGCGTCGAGGCGCTGAACAACGATCCGAGCATCCACGGCATCCTGGTGCAACTGCCCCTGCCCGACCACATCGACGACCACAAGGTCATCGAGGCGATCTCGCCGCTCAAGGATGTGGACGGCTTCCACGTGGCCAGCGCCGGCGCCCTGGTCGTGGGCCAGCCCGGCTTCAAGGCCTGCACGCCCTATGGCTGCATGAAGATGCTCGAATCCATCGGCCTGGGCAACCTCAAGGGCAAGCATGCCGTGGTGATCGGGCGCAGCAACATCGTCGGCAAGCCGATGGCGCTGATGCTGTTGCAGGCCAACGCCACCGTCACCGTGTGCCACAGCGGCACGGCCGATCTGGCCTATCACACGCGTCAGGCCGATGTGGTGGTAGCCGCCGTGGGCAAGCGCGATGTGCTCACCGCCGACATGGTCAAGCCCGGCGCCGTGGTGATCGACGTGGGCATGAACCGCGACGACGAAGGCAAGCTCTGCGGCGACGTCGATTTCAACGGTGTCAAGGAAGTGGCCGGCTGGATCACCCCCGTGCCGGGCGGCGTGGGCCCCATGACCATCACGATGTTGCTGGTCAACACCATGGAATCGGCCGAACGGGCCCTCGCGGCACGTTGACTCGCGCCTTGGGTTAATCTGGCGTCAACCCTGGCGCCAGTTTTCATGCTGCCGCCGTTGAAATCCAGCTACTTACCTTCAGCTAGGCACCATGAGCTCCAATCCCCTGCTTGACACCGCCGGCCTGCCGCTTTTCGACCAGATCAAGCCAGAGCACGTCACGCCCGCCGTGGACGTGCTGCTGAAAGAGGCCGAGGCCGCGCTCGAAAAGGTCACCGGGCCGGATGTGCCCCCTGACTACGACGCGCTGTCCCTGCTGCTGGACGTGACGACCGAGAAGCTCGGCCGTGCCTGGGGCGCCGTGGGCCACCTCAACGCCGTGGCCGACACGCCCGAACTGCGCGCTGCCTACAACGAGAACCTGCCGCGCCTGACCGAGTTCTACACGCGCCTGGGTTCTGACGAGCGCCTGTACGCCAAGTACAAGGCCCTGGTCGTGTCGCCCGAAGGCCAGCGCCTGAGCCCGCCGCGTGCCCGCGCGCTGGACAACGCCCTGCGCGGCTTCGTGCTGGGCGGTGCCGAACTGCAAGGCGAGGCCAAGGCCCGCTTCGCCGCCATCCAGGAAGAGCAGGCCGCCCTGTCGCAGGCCTTCTCCGAACACGTGATGGACGCCACCGACGCCTTCAGCCACTATGCCACGCTCGACGAGCTGGCCGGCGTGCCGCAGGACGTGATCGACGCCACCCGCGCCGCCGCCCAGGCCGAAGGCAAGGAGGGCCACAAGCTCACGCTGCACATGCCCTGCTACCTGCCGGTCATGCAGTACGCCACGCACCGCCCGCTGCGCGAAACCCTGTACCGCGCCTACGCCACCCGCGCCAGCGAGTTCGGCCCGGCCGAGCGCGACAACACCCCGTTGATGCAGAAGCTGCTGGCCCTGCGCCAGGAAGAAGCCCAACTGCTGGGCTACGCCAACTTCGCCGACGTGTCCCTCGTGCCCAAGATGGCCCAGACACCCCATCAGGTGATGGAGTTTTTGCGTGACTTGGCCAAGCGCGCCCGCCCCTTCGCCCAGAAGGACATGGACGAGCTGCGCACCTACGCCAAAGATTATTTGAACCTGCCAGATCTGCAGGCCTGGGATGTGGCCTTCGCCAGCGAAAAGCTCAAGGAAGCCCGCTACGCCTTCAGCGACCAGGAGGTGAAGCAGTACTTCACCGAGCCCACCGTGCTCAAGGGCCTGTTCGGCCTGATCGAAACCCTGTTCGAGGTGCAGATCAAGCCGGACACCGCCCCCGTGTGGCACGAGACGGTGCGCTTCTTCCGCATCGAGCGCGCGGGCGAACTGGTCGGCCAGTTCTACCTGGATCCGTACGCCCGCCCCGGTAAGCGCCCTGGCGCCTGGATGGACGACGTGCGCGGCCGCTGGAAGCGCCCGGACAACGGCCAGACGCAAACACCCATCGCGCATCTGGTGTGCAACTACGCTGCGGGGGTGGCCGGCAAGCCAGCCCTGCTCACCCACGACGACGTCACCACCCTCTTCCACGAGTTCGGCCACGGCCTGCACCACATGCTGACCAAGGTCGAGGACATCGGCGTGGCCGGCATCAGTGGTGTGGAATGGGACGCGGTGGAGTTGCCCAGCCAGTTCATGGAGAACTTCTGCTGGGAGTGGGCCGTGGTGCAGAAGCTCACCCACCACGTGGACAGTGGTGAATCGCTGCCGCTGGAGCTGTTCACCAAGATGATCGCCGCCAAGAACTTCCAGAGCGGCATGATGACCTTGCGCCAGATCGAGTTCTCGCTGTTCGACATGCGCCTGCACGCCGAGCCGGGCAACGACCAGCGCGTGCAGCAGGTGGTCGACGAGGTGCGCCTGGAGGTGGCCGTGAACATTCCCCCTGCGTTCAACCGCTTCCAGCACAGCTTCTCGCACATCTTCTCGGGCGGGTATTCGGCCGGCTACTACAGCTACAAGTGGGCCGAGGTGCTGTCGGCCGACGCGTATGCGGCCTTCGAAGAGGCCGCCACGCCCGAAAACGGCGTGCTCAACGCCGAGGTGGGCCGCCGCTACCGCCAGGCCATCCTGGAAGCCGGGGTCAGCCGCAGCGCCATGGACAACTTCAAGGCCTTCCGGGGTCGCGAGCCCAGCATCGACGCCCTGCTGCGTCATCAAGGCATGGCCTGATCGCCACATTCCTGAGCCTGCGCAGGTAAAAGGCGTAAATCCCGCCCTCCAGGGTCAACCCAGGGGGCGGGTATGCCGTTGTGCAAGGTACATTGAGGCCATGCGATCACTGGCTGTTGAGAATTTCACCATGACCC
>CALAKR010000501.1 GCA_937923225.1 uncultured Aquabacterium sp.
CGTCCATCGTCGAGAAGGAAACCGGCCATGGCGAAGACCGTGGCCTGGTCTCCGGCGTGTTCAACAACCGCCTGCGCATCGGCATGCCACTGCAGACCGACCCCACCGTGATCTACGGCCTGGGCGATGCCTTCGACGGCAACCTGCGCAAGATCCACCTGCAGACCGACGGCCCTTTCAACACCTACCAGCGCGGCGGGCTGCCGCCCACGCCCATCGCCATGCCCGGGCGGGCCGCCTTGCTGGCCGCGGTGCGCCCCGATGCCACGCGCGCCTTGTATTTCGTCGCCAGCGGTGACGGGCGCAGCGTCTTCAGCGAGACGCTGGCCGAACATAATCGGGCTGTCAACCGCTACCAGCGCAAACGTCCATGAGCCCATCTTCGGGAAGCACTTCCTTGCCAGCCGGCCGATTCATTTCCTTCGAAGGCATCGACGGGGCCGGCAAGACCAGCCACCTCAATGAGCTGGAACGCCGCTGGCGTGAGGCTGGCCGCGATGTGGTGCGCACACGCGAACCCGGCGGCACGCCGCTGGCGGAATCCCTGCGCGAGCTGGTGCTGCACCGCCCGATGGACGCGCTCACTGAATCCCTGCTGGTGTTCGCGGCCCGCCGTGACCACCTGAGCACGGTGATCGAGCCGGCCCTGGCCCGTGGCGCCTGGGTGCTGTGCGATCGCTTCACCGATGCCACCTTTGCCTACCAGGGCGCTGGTCGCGGCTTCGATCTGGCCCCGTTGGCCACGCTGGAAACCTGGGTGCAACAAGGCCGCCAGCCGGACCTGACCCTGGTGTTCGACGTCGACCCCGCCGTGGCCGCGCAGCGCCTGAGCGCCGCCCGCAGCCCGGACCGTTTCGAGGCCGAGGACACCACCTTTTTCCAGAAGGTGCGTGCGGGTTACCGCCAGCGCATCGACGCCAACCCCGCACGCTACGCCGTCATCGATGCCGGCCAGACACCTGAAGCGGTGGCTGAGCAGGTGCAAGCCGTGCTGACCGAGCGGGGGTGGTGGTGAGCCTGCTGCGTTTGCTGCCCTGGCAGGACGGCGTTCTGCGCGAAGCCCTGGGCCGTTTGACATCGCCGGCCGGCTTGATCCACGGCCACCCTGGCTGCGGTCAGCTTGAACTGGCGCTGGCCCTGGCCAAGGCCTGGCTGTGCGAATCGCCTGAAAGCGTGGCGGCCGGTGGTGCCGTGCCCGCTTGCGGCCGTTGCCCGGCCTGCCACCTGGTCGATACCGGCTACCACCCCGATCTGAAGGTGCTGGCGCCGGAAGCCCTGCGCGGCAGCCTGGGCTGGGATTTCGGCGCCGACGAAGGCGATGCCGACAAGGGCGAGGCCAAGAAGCGCAAGCCCAGCCAGGAGATCAAGGTCGACGCCGTGCGCGAGGCCGTGGCCTTCTGCCAATCCACCGTGTCGCGCGACCGGGCCAAGGTGGTGCTGATCCACCCCGCCGAGCGCATGAACACGGTTTCGGCCAACACCTTGCTCAAAACGCTGGAAGAGCCGCCCGGCCGCGTGCGCTTCCTGCTCAGCTGTGGTTCGATCGACGACATCCTGCCCACGGTGCGCAGCCGCTGCCAGGCTTGGCACCTGCCGCTGCCCGAGCCGGCCGCGGTACTCGATTGGTTGTGCACGTCCCATCAGGGCCTCTCACCCGCTGATGCGGGCATGGTGCTGGCTGCTGCCGGCGGCAGCCCGCAGGGCGCGGCCGAACTGCTGGCGCTGGGCTGGACGGCCGCCGCCTGGCAACGCCTGCCCAAGGATGTGGCCCAGGGTGTGGCCGGTGCCTGGGCCGGCTGGCCCTTGCCCCTGCTGATCGATGCCCTGCAGAAGCTCTGCCATGACCTGGCACGGGTCGGCGCTGGCGGCCCGCCACGGTTCTTCCCTGCCCAGGCCGTTCCTGCGGATGCGCATTTGCCGCGCGTGACCGCCTGGGCCGCCGAGTTGCGCCAGGCCCGCCGGCATGCCGACCACCCCTGGACCGCCGGGCTCAAGGTCGAATCCTTGCTGTTCCAGGCACGCCGCGCGGTACAGCCGGATGCCCCCCGCGCTCGCGGGTAAACGTGCTCGAAATCACGCCCGCCCCCCTGCAGGGGCCGCTACACTGGGCGACGATGACCGATTACCAGTCCACAACTGCTCCGTCAACCTTCGCCGGTACCGGCCCGGGCCGCCTGCCCGTGGTGGGTGGCGCTGGTACGGCGGCTGCGGCCACCTCTCCGAACCGGCCGAGCGTCATCCAACTCGTGTTCCGCGAGAAGGGTGCCCTGTACGCCGCCTACATCCCCTCATTCGTGGATGGCGGCCTGTTCGTGCCCACCACCCGCGAGTACGGCCTGGGCGATGACATCTACCTGCTGCTGTCCCTGCCTGACGATGCCCAGCGCTACCCCGTGGCCGGCAAGATCGCGTGGATCACGCCCTCGAATGCCTCGGGCGGCCGCACCCAGGGCGTGGGCGTGAAGTTCCCCAACGACGAGAAGACACGCCTGCTGCGCGTCAAGATCGAGCAGATCCTGGGCACGGCGCTGTCGTCGTCCAAACCCACGCAGACGCTCTGAGCGCGCTTTCGGCGCACAATGCTGGGCGGCCCTCGAGGCCGCCTTTTTCATTGCCCCACGTTGTCATCGGTCCCCGCCATGTTCGTCGATTCGCACTGCCACCTCAATTTCCCTGACTATGCCGACAAGATGGACGCGGTGCTGTCAGACATGGCGCAGGCCCAGGTCGACCGCGCCCTGTGCATCAGCACCACGCTGGAGGATTTCCCGCAGGTGCACAAACTGGCCGTGACGCACGGCAACCTGTGGGCCACGGTGGGCGTACACCCTGACAACGAAGGCGTGCAGGAGCCCTCCCTGGACGACCTGCTGCAGCGCGCCGCCTTGCCCCGCATCGTCGGCATTGGCGAGACGGGCCTGGACTACTACCGCCTGGGTGAACGCACCCTGGCCGACATGGAGTGGCAGCGCGAGCGTTTTCGCGTGCACATTCGCGCGGCCCTGCAGACCGAACTGCCCCTGGTGATCCACACACGCCAGGCCAGTGACGACACCTTGGCCATCCTGCGCGAAGAAGGGCAGGGCAAGGCGGGCGGCGTGTTCCATTGCTTCACCGAATCGCAGCAGGTGGCCCGTGCCGCGCTCGATCTGGGCTTCTACATCTCTTTCTCGGGGATCCTGACCTTCAAGAACGCCGCTGACCTGCGCGAGGTGGCCAGGTTCGTGCCGCTGGACCGCTGCCTGATCGAAACCGACAGCCCCTACCTGGCCCCCGTGCCCTACCGTGGCAAGACGAACACCCCCGCCTACGTGCCCTACGTGGCCCAGCAACTGGCGGATCTGAAGGGCGCGTCGCTGGAGGACGTGGCCCACGCCACCAGCCGCAATTTCGAGACTTTGTTCTCGCGCACTGCGGTGCAGTAAAGGGTTTGCCTCCGAGGCCTTGAGGGAGCCGTGTCAGAAAATT
>CALAKR010000502.1 GCA_937923225.1 uncultured Aquabacterium sp.
TTTGTCGTCGTAACGCGGCCCCAGGAAGTACAGCCCGTCAGGGGAGAACGTAGGCGCCGCAGCATCCCGGTCTCGTGCAATGAGTACCGTCTGCATCCATTCGGGCGGCTGGTTGCCACTGCCGACCGCGATCAGGCAGCCCATGATGTTGCGGATCATGTGGTGCAGGAAGGCCTGCCCCTCGAAATCGAAGCGCCAGTAGACATGCGCGGCGAAGGCCCCTTGGCGTGGCCCAGCCGAGCCGACCGGCAGACGCGGCACCTGCCCGGCATCGGGTGAGCCCGCGCCAACCGGCAAGGCGGGCGCAGCGCAGCGGGTGATGCGGATCTCACGCAGCAGCTTGACCGGCGTGGGCGACTGGCACTGCGCCGCCCGGAAACTGCTGAAGTCATGCTCGCCAATCAGGCAGGCGGCGGCGGCCTGCATGGCCGCCAGATCCAGCGGCTTGAACACCCAGCTCACCTGCCCGACCTCCAACGCCGGGCGCACGGGCGCCTCCAGCACGATGAAGGCATAGCGGCGCCCCTGGGCGCTGTTGCGCGCATGGAAATCGGACGGCACCTCCATGGCCCATTGCACGGCGATGTCGGGCGGCAGGAAGCTGTTGGCACCCCGCACCCACGAAAAGGGCTCGCGGTGCAGATCGGTGTCCAGGTGCACGACCTGGTTGATGCCATGCACCCCGGCATCCGTGCGGCCTGCACAGACCACGGAGATCGGCACAGTGGCAAAGGCGGAGAGCGCCTTCTCCAAGGCCCCTTGCACGGTGACCACACCAGCCCCCTGGCTCTGCCAGCCGTGATAGGCCGAGCCCCGGTAAGAAACGCCAAGGGCGACCCGTCGGGTCGCCCTCGTGGCGGGAGGGGCCGCAGCCCCCTGCCCTTCACTCATGGATCAAGGCCTCACGCTCATCCCAGGCTGTCGAGCATGGCCTGGGCCTTGGCGCGCAGGGCGCCATCGGCCTGGGCCACCACTTCCTGGAGGAGCTCGCGGGCGCCGTCCACATCACCGATGTGGCGGAACTCTTCGGCCAGCTCCAGCTTGCGGGCCAGCGGGTTGTCCGCCAGATCCTCGACCACCGAGCCACCGGCAGCGGCCTCGGCCGGTGCGGGCTCACCCAGGTCCAGGCTGATGCCCGACAGATCGAAGTCCATCGGCGCGGTGGGTGCCGGGCTGGGCGCGGCGGCCTGCACCGGTGCGGGCGCCGGGGCTGCCGGCGTGCCAGCATCCAGCGGGAGGTCAAAGTCCAGCGACAGGTCATCGGCTGCCGGGGCCGGTGGCGCCACGGAAGGCTGGGCCTGGTAGGCACCGGTCAGCGGGGGCACGTCATCCAGCGAGGGCGGCTCATCGGACAAGGGCACGGGAGCCGAAATGTCCAGGTCGATGCCCAGGTCGTCGTCCTTGGTGTAGACCTGCTGCGGCGCCTGCGGGGCAGGTGCCGGCTCATGCAGGGGCGGCATCTCGGACAGTGGCACGGTGCTGGCGCCCAGAGGCTCCTGGTACACCGGCTCCTGCGGCATCTGGGCCGACGGCTGACCGCCCGGCTGGTACAGCGGGTTCTCGGGGTCGATGCTCAGGCCCATCTCCTGGGCGTGCAGCCAGTCGTCACCCACACCACCGGTGAGCGTGAACAGCTGGCCAGCCAGTTGTTCGAAGCCCTTGGTGTCACGGCGCTTGGCGTAGACCTCGAGCAGCTTGGTACGGATCGCCAGGCGGTCCGGGTTGCTGCGCAGTGCTTCCTTGAGGATTTCCTCGGCCTGCAGGTCACGGCCATAAGCCAGGTACACATCGGCCTCGGCCACCGGATCCACGTCGCCGATCGCATCGAGCTGGCTGAGCGAATAGCTCATGGACGAGGGGCCGCCCGTGGCATCACGCGTGTCGACGCGCTGACCGCCGCTGGCACCAAAGAACGAATCGGGCTGGAGGCGGCTTTCCAGGAAAGACGTCTCGGCGCTGTCCGACTTGCGGCGCGAACGGGCATACAACCCCAGGCCGGCGATCAAGGCGATGCCTGCACCAGCACCCGCCAGGAGCAGCGGATCGATCCCTTCGAACAGGCTGGGCGACGAAGCCTCGGCCTCGGGCACCGGGATCTGCACAGGCTTGGGCAGCGTGGGTGCAGCCACCGATGCGGGCTCTGCCACAGAAGCGGCTTGCGAAGCGGCATCGGCCACCTGGGTGGCGGAGCCGGAGGCCACATCGGATGCGGGCTCGGCGGCCACAGGCGCGCTGGCAGGCACCGAAGCTGCCGGGCTGGGCGCGGAGGCCGGTGCGGCAACAGGTACAGGCGCCGGTGCGGGCACGGGAGCCGGGGCAGGTGCCGGAACCGGAGCGGGTGCAGGCTTGGGTGCGGGAGCTGGCGCCGGCACAGGCGCGGGAGCCGGTGCGGGCTTGGGTGCAGGTGCTGGCGCAGCGGCCGGCTTCTGCTGGTTGGATTGCTCCTTGAGCTTGCGCAGTTCGTCAAGGTTGCGCGAGAGCTCGGCCACACGGGTGTTGGCGTCCTTCTCGGCCCGCGCCTTGGCCAGGCGATCCTCGGCGGCCTGACCGGCGGTCGCGCCGCCCTTGCTCAGCGTGAGCTTGTCAGGTGCGGGCGTTGCTGCCTGCTTGCGGTCTTGCACCTCAGCCTCGATCTTGCCGGAGGCCTGGCGGTCACGGGTGCTGGCGACCGACTCGGTCACGCCTGCCGCCAGGCGCTGACGGTAGGCCGCGAAGTCGGAGCTTTGCGCCATGATGATCTGGCGCGCCTCGGGCTGCGAGATCGAGGTGGCCTTGTCGGCATCAGGCACGTTGAGCACCACGCCCGACTTCAGCCGGTTCATGTTGTTGCCTTGGAAGGCGTGCGGGTTGCCGCGGTACAGGCCCACGATCATCTGATCGAGCGACACACCGGCAGGCAGGTTCTTCTCGGCGATCTTGGACAGCGTGTCACCGCTGCGCACCTTGACGCTCTGCGCATCCGAATCGCGGGGTGTGGGGGCCGCAGCCTCGACGGGCGCCGGAGCAGGCACGGGGGCTGCGGGACGCGGCGCGGGCGCCTGGGCACGCACAGGGGTGGAAGCAGGCGCCGAAGCGGCCGATGCGGAAGGACGTGTCGGACGAGGCGCGGGCGCGGGGCGTGTGGCGGGCTCGGCCACCACGGCGGGTGCGGGTGCAGGCACGGGGGCTGCAGCACGGGCCGGTGCGGGCACGGGTGCAGGGGCAGGCGCGGCAGGCGCATCCATCACCGGGGCGGTCAGCGGCTGAGGCGCGGCCGCACGGGGCGTGGCCGGATCGAACAGCAGCGTGTACTCGCGCACCAGGCGGCCAGACGACCAGGCCAGGTCCAGAATGGCATCCACAAACGGTTCCGACACCGTGCGGTCGCTGCTCAGGCGCAACACCGAGCGGCCATCGGCGCGCTTTTGCAGGGTGATCGTGGTGGCTGCCAGCACGGCGTTGTAATCGACGCCGGCAGCACGGTAGGTTTCTGCACTGGCCACGCGGGCCTGCAGCGAGGCAGCTTCCTCGTTCGTGATGCTGGTGATCTCAATTTCGGCCCGCAAGGGCTCACCCAGCGCCGACTGCACGTTCAAACGGCCCAGACCCAGTGCCCACGACGCCAATGGCGCCAGGGACAACGCAGAAAAGGCCGCTGCGAGCGCGACCTTTTTCACGGTGAAGGGCGAAACAGAAGGCTGGGGCAGGTGCCCCACTGACAACGATCGATCTTTCAAAGCGTCCCCCGAGTCGTTTCAGCCCAGGATCCGCAGAGTGCCCCGATGCTGAACGATAGAAGAAATCACAATAGCATCAAGAGGATAGGGAAACAAGCTCACGCAAATACTGATCTGCGTGAAACACTCGCTTATCCCTAGCCTGCTGTTGCTGGACGGCGCCGATTGTCGCCGCACGGCAACATGGCGTCGTCACAACTTGTTTCAGCGCTCGCGGATCAGGCGTCCAGCAGGATGCGCAGCATGCGGCGCAACGGCTCTGCAGCGCCCCACAGCAGCTGGTCACCGATGGTGAAGGCACCGACGTACTCAGGGCCCATGGCCAGTTTGCGGATGCGGCCCACGGGGATCGTCAGCGTGCCGGTCACGGCCACGGGCGTCAGATCCGTGATGGATGCTTCACGCGTGTTGGGCACGACCTTGGCCCAGGGGTTGTCGGCGGCGATCATCGCTTCGATGTCGGCCACGGGCACGTCCTTGCGCAGCTTGAAGGTCAAGGCCTGGCTGTGGCAGCGCATGGCGCCGATGCGGATGCAGAAGCCATCGACGGGGATCGGGGCCGAGCCGAAGCCTTCGCCCATGCCCAGAATCTTGTTGGTCTCGGCCATGCCCTTCCATTCTTCCTTGGAC
>CALAKR010000503.1 GCA_937923225.1 uncultured Aquabacterium sp.
ATGTACGTCTGCATGGACACGGAATACAACCAGTACGAAGTGGAAGCCGAGAACATGGGCGACGCGCTGAACTACCTCGAAGACGGCATGGCCGTGGAAGTGGTGTTCTACGACGGCAAGGCCATCTCGGTCGAACTGCCCACCACCATCGTGCGTGAAATCGAGACCGAGCCAGCCGTCAAGGGTGACACCTCCGGCAAGGTCATGAAGCCCGCCCGCGTGGTCGGCACCGGCTTCGAGATCCCCGTGCCCCTGTTCGTGGAATCGGGCGACAAGATCGAAATCGACACCCGCACGCACGAATACAAGAAGCGTGTGTGAGCGTTAATTTCCCATGATGAGAAAAGGCCACCCTGCGGTGGCCTTTTTTTGTGCACTGCAGCACATTTGCGACAATCTCGCGCACACCACCTAAAACATGGCATTCCATGGCCTGAGGGGTGCATGGTACGGTGGTGATTCGAGAGGGAGCAGAGGGAGTACACACAGCAATGCAGGACGCCTCGATGACCATTTTGCTGGCGGAAGACCAGCAGGGTTCGCAGTCTGGGCTGGGCCAAGCGCTCAGCCAGTTGGGCCACCACGTGCTGGAGGCGAGCACGGCCCGTGAAGCCTTGACCCAATTCCAGACGCAGCGCCCGGACCTCGTGCTGGTCGACGTCGGCCTGCCCGGCGGCGAAAACGGCTATTGGCTGGCCCGCCAGGTGCGCGATGCCGAAGGCAGCCGCTGGACGCCGATCATCTTCGTTTCGGGCCAGGAGCACGAGCTCAGCCTGTGGGAAGGCGTCGAAGCCGGCGGCGATGATTACCTGATCAGGCCGATCTCACCCGTGGTGCTGCGCGCCAAGCTGCATGCCCTGCGGCGCCTGGTGCATATGCGCAACCAGTTGATCGCCGCGACGGAAGAACTCCGCGCCGCCAACGAACGCCTGTCGCACCTGAGCTTCCATGACGACCTGACCGGCTTGGGCAACCGCCGCGCCTTCAACGAGCGCCTGCACACCCAGTTGGGTCAGTGCCGGCGCGAGCACAAGCCGCTCACGCTGATCCTGTGCGACGTGGACCACTTCAAGCGCTTCAACGACAGCATCGGCCACGTCGAGGGCGACCAGTGCCTGCAGAACATCGCGCGCCTGATGCGCCTGGTGTGCCGGCGCCCGACCGACTTCGTGGCCCGCTATGGCGGCGAAGAGTTCGGCATCATCCTGCCCAACACGCCCAAGGCTGGCGCCATGACTTTCGCACGCGCACTGCAGAGTCTGGTGCGCACACGCGGCCTGCCGCACCCAGATTCACCCGTCTCCGAGCACGTGACACTGTCGGGCGGCATCACCACGGTGATACCGGACGACGACACCACCGTGCAGAGCCTGATCATGCGCGCCGATGAAGCGCTCTACGCCGCCAAGGTGCAGGGCCGCAACCGCTTCTTCAGCTTCGAGATGCAACTGGACACCAACGAGCACCTGCAGCAGGGGCTGTGGGCGGTGAACAGCGGGCTGGGGCGCCTGACCGAGGCCTGATGGCGGCGGATTAAGGCGCAGATGCCGCCGACGCCGCGCTCGCGGCTCTTGCTGCCGGTGCTGCAGCAGCCGCGACCGTGGCCGGGCAACCTTGCGCACGTGCATAGCCCTTCAGGTAGGCACGGCGCAGCGAGCCGGCCGTGATGGCCGCCGCCACGCGCTTGGAGTGGCGCTCTGCGCCCGTCAGGCGACGCACCCAGCCCCGGAAAGGCACGATGCCCGTCGTGGTGTCGCTGATCATGTTGATGGACGCCTTGCCCACCTGGTCCACGCCACGCTCGAGCAGGCTGGCTTCGTTGCCGGTCTTGGGGGCGTCCAGATCGGCGCCCAGCGCGGCATCGAGCGCCTGGATGCGCTCGGTCAGCGCCGAGCACTCACGCACGGGCGGCTCGGCATAGGGCGATGCCAGCGCTTCTTTCAGTGCATCGGGGATCTTGGCCCGCACCAAGTTCAGGTCACCCAGGGGGGCGATGACGGCATCCCCTGCCTTGTTGATGTAGGCCCGTGTCGGCTGCGAGGCGCTGCTGGCAGGTGTGGCCGGCGTTGATGCTGCGGCTTCAGGTGCGGCTGCGCTGTCTGCAGCCTGAGGTGCCGGCTGCGCGCTGGCAGCGCCGGCCAGGCAAGTCAGGGCCGCCAGCGAAAACGAAGCAAGGTACTTGATGGTCATGTGTGATTCAAAAGATCGGGGTCAGTCCGTGTTCTGGGCGATGCGCCAGAGCACACCGGAGGGATCGAACACGATGAAATCGCGCATGCGCCAGGTCCGCGCCTCGATGGGCGTGAGCTTCACGCCGTAGCGGCCGGCGATATCAGCCTGTTGCAGCCGGGCGTACCAGGCATCCACATCCTCGACCAGCAGGTGCATCATCAGGTTCTCGGCCAGCTCCTTCACGTAGAACTGCTGCAGCAGGAAGCTGACGTTCTCGTGGTGGAAGTAGGCGATGCCATCGCTGTCCGAGGCCATCGTGAAACCGATGTCCTGGTAGAAGCGCTTGGACTGCTCGAAATCCTTGGCAGGCACGAAGGCCTTGAGTTCCACGGTGCGCAGGTTTGCCATCCACCCTCCCCGGTGTCGTGATGTCGCGATGTCGTTTTGCGCGGGGATTATGGCACCGTGCGATGCCTGATCGCCCCCACCCGTTGGGGGTGTCTTGTGGCGAGCTCAGGCCGGCCGCTGGTGGGCCATCTGCATGACTTCTGCCGCCGTGTGGTGCTTGAGCTTGTGGTCGGACCACACCTGGCGCCAGCGACGCGCGCCGGGCAGGCCGCTGTAGAGGCCCAGCACATGGCGCATCACCTGGGGCCAGCGCACCTCGCCATGCGGCCAGCCGCGCGTGCGTTCGACCTGTGCATCGGCATAGGCAGCGATCGCGGCCTCGACCTGCTCGCGCGTGGGGGCATCCGTGCGCGCGGGCTGATTGAAGAAGCGCTCATCCCACTCGGCCAGCAGCCAGGGCGTGTGGTACGCCGCACGGCCCAGCATCACGCCGTCCAGCGCCACGCCGTCGATCACGGCGCCCGGCTGCAACTGCGCCAGCGCCTGGTCGTTGTCGGCCAGGCCGCCGTTGAGCACGATGGTCAGGTGCGGGAAATCCTGCTTCAGGCGGTGCACGAACTCGTAGCGCAGCGGAGGGATGTCTCGGTTCTCTTTCGGGCTCAGGCCCTTGAGCCAGGCATTGCGCGCGTGCACGATGAACACTTGGCAGCCCACGTCGGCAATGGTGCCAACGAAATCGCGCACGAAGTCATAGCTTTCGATCTTGTCGATGCCGATGCGGTGCTTGACGGTGATGGGCATGCGCGGGTCGTTGCCCGTGGCGTCCATCATGGCCTTGACGCAATCGGCCACCAGCGCGGCCTCGTTCATCAGGCAGGCGCCGAAGGCGCCACGCTGCACGCGCTCGCTGGGGCAGCCGCAGTTCAGGTTGACTTCGTCATAGCCACGCTCCAGGGCCAGCTTGGCGCACTCTGCCAGGTCGGCCGGCTCGCTGCCGCCCAGTTGCAGGGCCACCGGGTGCTCGGACTCGTTGTAGTCCAGAAAGCGCAGCATCTTGCCGTGCACCAGCGCACCGGTGGTCAGCATCTCGGTGTACAGGCGGGCGTGCTGACTGAGCTGGCGGTGGAAGTATCGGCAATGGGTGTCAGTCCAGTCGAGCATGGGCGCAACGCAGGCGCGCCAGGGGCTCAGGCCGGTCTTGGGATCGATCAGGGCGCTCATCGGGAAACAGCAGACAGCAGCAGGCGGCGGGGAAACTCAAGTAACCAAGCACCTGCGCGTCAGGTGGATCAGGCGTCCTTCAGATCACGCAGCGGGTGAGCGTGCGCCGGCCAGACCGGATCGAAGAAAGCCTGCACCATCTCGGGCGTGACCTCGGCCAATGTGGCCGGGCTCCAGCGGGGCTGGTGGTCCTTGTCGACCGCCAGGGCGCGCACGCCCTCCACCGTCTCGCTGGCCGCGCCCTTGCGCAGGTTGAAGCAGTGGCGGACCATATCACGTTCCATGCGGAATTCGTCGGCCAGGGCCATGCCGCGCGCACGACGAATCTGCTCGAGCGTGACGCACATCATCAATGGCGAGTGGCCGGCCATCTGCGCCAGGGTGTGGCGGGCCCAGTCGCTGTCGTCCGCCTGCAGCGAGGCGGTGATCGCGGCCAC
>CALAKR010000504.1 GCA_937923225.1 uncultured Aquabacterium sp.
CGCTCACGCGAGCGCGACTTGAACAGGTTGCCCAGGTAGGGAATGTCTCCGAGCAGGGGCACCTGGGAGTCGGAGTTGCTGTATTCGTCCTTGAGCAGGCCGGCCAGCACCAGCGTGGAGCCGTCGTCGATCACCACCGTGGTTTCGATAGAGCTCTTGTTTGTGGTCGGCCCGTTGGTGGCGTTGACGGTGGCCGAATCGACGGAAGAGTTCTCCTGGAACACCGTCATGCGGACCACCCCGCCCTCGCCCACCTGCGGACGCACGCGCAAGGTCAGACCCACATCCTTGCGCTCCACCGTGGTGTAGGGGCTCACGGTCGAGCCGCCACTGGAGGTGGAGTAGGAGCCCGTCACGAAGGGCACATTCTGGCCCACCACGATTTTGGCTTCCTCGTTGTCCAGCGTGATCATGTTCGGCTTGGACAGCACGTTGCCATCGGCCTTGGTTTCCAGGAAGTTGGCCAGCGCACCCAGGCTGTAGGTGCCATTGCTGTTGCGCTTGACAACCCCGACGCTCATCCCCTTGACGCCCGACAGCACCGTTTCGGGATTGACGGCGGCAGCCAGCAGGCCGGGGATGCCGCCCACCGGCAGGTTGGTGCCGAGGCCAGCGTTGCTGCCCAGGGCGCTCACCCACTGGATACCGACCTCGTTGAGCTTGTTCTCGGACACCTCGACGACCATCGCCTCGATGTAGATCTGCGCGCGGCGGCCATCGAGTTGGTCGATCACCGCGCGCAGTTGCCGGTACAGCGCATCCGGCGCCGTGATGATCAGCGAGTTGCTGGCCGGATCGGCCTGGATGAAACCACCCGTGGAAGGCTGCGCCGAAGCGCCCACCGGCGCCGTGGCTTGGGTAGACATGCCGGAGGACGACGATGAGCCCGACAGGCTCGATGAACTGCTGGTGTTGGCAGAAGTCGGTGTGGTCGATGCCGTAGGCGTGCTGCTCGCGCCACCCGATGACGATGACGATCCACCCGCCCCACCCGTGGGGAAGGCCGCGCGCAGGATCTGCGCCAGCTTCACCGCATCGGCGTTCTTGAGGTAGACCACATTGATGCCGCTGCCGGCCAGGCCATTGCTGCCAGGGCGGTCCAGGCGCTGCACCAGGCCCTTGAGCATGGCCAGCCGGGCCGGGTTGGCGGCACGCACCAGCAGGGTATTGGTGCGCGGCTCGGCCATCACGGTGGTGGCCTGGGCTGCAGCCGCAGCGCCCGGCACCGCGGTGCCGCCGCCATCGGCGAAGCGCTGCACCATCGGCGCCAGGTCAGACGCGATCGCGTACTGCAGCGGGATCGCCTCCATCTCCGTGGCGCTGGGCACATCCATCGCCGCCACGATCTGGCCGATGCGGCGCAGGTTGTCGGCGTAGTCGGTGATCACCAGCGTGTTGGTGGCCGGGTTGGCGTTGATGGTGTTGTTGGGGCTGATCAGAGGGCGCAGCACCGTGACCATGCTGTTGGCGTTCTCGAACTGCAGCTTGAAGATCTGCGTGAGCACCTGGTCGCCCGAGCGCTTGACGGCATTGCCCACCTCGACAGTGCCGGTCTGCAGCTTGGCCTCGGCCTCGGGCACCACCTTGAGCAGGCCCGACACCTCGACCAGGGCGAAGCCCTGGCCACGCAGCGCCGACAGGAAGTTCAGGTAGGCCTCGCGCGGTGTGAGCGGCTGCTCGCTGTACAGCGTGATCGTGCCCTTCACGCGCGGGTCGACCATGATCTGCCGGTCGATGATGGCGGCCATGGCGCGAGCCACACCTTCGATCTCGGCATTGACGAAGTTCAGGGTGACCGAGGCGCTTTCCCTGCGGGCCGGGGCCGCCAGGGCCTCCCCACCGGGCAGCAGCGACACCAGGGGCAGCACCCCGCCGGGGCCGAAGACCAGCGCGAGGGTGGTGGCCAGCGCCACGGCGCGGGGACGGGAAACCAGAGGATGGGTCAGCATGACTTATCCGATCGAAATGACAGAACGGTCGCCCTCGCGGCGGCCGATGATGCTCAACAAATTGCTCAGCGCGCCGCGTTCGGCTTCGCTGGCCGTGGCCTCGCCACGGAAGCGCGCCCCGGCCGAGCCGACCGAGCCGGAGCCGCTGAGCTGCAGCGCGCCGTTCTCGGTAGAGAGCCCCAGCATGACCTGGTCCTGCATGCCGTCAAGCGACAGGCGGTAGGTCCCCAGGCGATCCAGCGTGGTCACGCGGGAGGCCACATCCTGGAACACCAGGTCAGCGCGCCCCTCCACCTGCAGGCGCCCCTGCGCCCACACCATGCGCAGCCCTTGTGTGTTCAAGCGCAGCGTGCCCGTGAGCTCCAGCGTGTTCCAGGGCGTGCCCAGGCCCGACAGCCAGCCGGCCGGCCACTGCCCGCTCACACCCGGCCCAAAACCCTGTGCACCCGGTGCCGCACCTTCTGGCGCCGCGGCCTGGGCCTGCCGGCCATTGATCAGTTCAGCCTGCACGCGCCCCCAGCCGGGCCGCACGATCAGGGCCACGGGCTCGGGCAGGCAACAATCCTGCGTCAGTTCCAGCTTGAGGCCCAGGCCATGGGGGCGCAGATGCCAGCCCAGGCGGCCAGGCAGCGCACGCGCATCACGGCTGCCGGGCCCGCCGGTGAGCACCGCCACCGCATCCCCCGACCAGACCGTGCCCTGGGCTTCGGCCAGGATCAGGCGCCCGCCCGTCCGGCTGTTGACCGCATCGGCCAGCCACGAGGCCGGCGCGAACAGCATCAGGCCCAGCAAACCGCCCAGCACGGCGCCCCAGCGCCCCCAGCGACGGCCGGCCTGGCGCATCTTTTCCCACTTGACCGTCTCGAGCGTGGACTCCAGCCAGCGCGAGGTGGCCTCGAAACCCTTGGGCTTCCAGGCGGCCGTACCGCGCTTGACGGATGAGAACCAGGACATCGGCACCGTTCCTTCAGCGCCCCGCTGGCGCGACGCCGGGCAGCACCACGCTGACAGTGCCGGAGTACACCCCGGGCTCGACCTGCGCGAAATTGGCCTCCACGGCGCGCGCACGGGCGTTGGCGCGGACATCGGCCAGCCACTGGGCCAGGTCGGCGCCGGCCACCTTGGTGAGCGTCACGGTGGCGCGGTCAGGCAGCATGCGGATTTTGGCGCCCTCGCCCAGGCGCTCGGTGGCGCTGCGCAGGGCGGCCTCGGCCTGGGCCGGCGGCACCACGGGCGCCTGCCGCAAGGCCTTGACCTCGGCGGCCTGGCGCTGCATGTCTTCGAGCACGGCGTTGACCTCGCGCAGCTGCACCGGGGTCTGCTGCAGCGTCTTCCAGGCCGGGCGCACACCGATCAGGAAGACCAGGGTGATCGCAGCCAGCCAGGCCATCACGGTGACAAGCTGGCGCTCGCGCGGCGCCATGGCGGCCCAGCGTGCCGTCAATTGCGCGCGCAGGCCCTGGAGGGGAGAAGATGCGGTCTGTTCAGCCATGGTGTGTCTCGATCAGCCCCGCGCCGCGCGACGCACGGTGACCTGGCCATTGCCTTGCTGCTCAACGGCGAACCCGGCCGCCTGCAGCGCCTCGCTGAACTGCATCAGCTGCGGCTGGCCCCACTGTTCGGGCAAGGCCACCGACAGGCTGGCGCCGTCATAAGCCAGCCCGCGCGAGGGCGTGTCCCCCTGCCAGGCGCCGGCCACGGCCTGCATCAGCGTTTCCAGGTCAGCATCGCCCGGCTGGCCGGCCAGGGCACGCAGGTTGTCGGTCTCGCGGCGCATTTGCACCGGCGCGTCCAGGATCACCTGCACCTGCGGATGGGCCTGCTTGAGCACGGTGGTGATGGCGTCGCGGCGGGCCTTGACCTCGCGCTGCTGGTGCCAGGCCCACAGGTTCAGGCCGATCACCTGCACCACGACCAGGGCCAGCAGGCCGGCACGCACAGGGCGCCACTGCGGACTCAGGAACTGGCGCCACTGGTCGGCCACCACCTGCCAGCCCTTGGTGCTGGGCGTGAGTTCGAACTGCAGCAGGTTCCACATCGAGCGGGCCGCCTGCAGCAGGTGTTCGGTCTGGGTCTGGGCATGCACGGCATGGCCCAGCCAGCGTTCGGCCGGCGCAGCAGCGGCCGGCGTGGCAAAGCAGCGGGCGCCATCGGGCAGGGGCTCGGGCAGCAGGGCACGGGCCAGCGTGCCGCCCAGCGGCCAGGTGGCCACGCCCTCAGGGGTGGACCAGGTCACCAGCAGCTCGGCGCCATCTTCTCGGGTGCTGCCGGGCGTGTCGTGCACTTCATGGAAGTAGGCGGTTTCAGGCGCGTCCGGCCACACGGCGGGCACCACGCGCGAGACGCGCACCTTGGCCTTCTCCAGCGCCATCAACTGGCCCGTGAGCCAGGTGTGGTCGCACACGGCCACCCAGGTAGGCTCACCCGCCTTGGCCTGCGGGGCCACGGCCAGGTGCAGGTCTTCGGGGTCGTCCAGCAGTTGGTCTTCGAGCAGGCTGCCCAGGGCCTGGCGCAGGCGTGCCGAGGGCGCGCGAGGCAGGGTCAGGCGCTGCCAGCTCACATCGGTGAATCCGGTCACGGCCACCACGGCGTCGGCTTTGGGCAGGCCCGACGCCGGGGCCACACCCTGGCGGGCCACCGTCTGGCCATTGGCGGTGAGCACGTACACGTACTCGCCCGGCCCGGCAGACGCACCCGATGCCGCCCCCGCGTGATCCGGGTCGGAAGACAGGCGACGATGCGCCGGCAGCTGGATGATCAGTGTGCTCATGCCCTGGGGGACTGCTTGCGTGAAGGGGTCCGACCACACAGGGTAGTCATCCCGTCGATTGTAGAAGGCCGAGAACAACGGCCATTTAAGGATTCATACCCGTTTTGCAACATCACCGGGCCCCCTGGGGCGCCTGCATGTCCATGCCCGAGGCCGAGGTCTCGAACAGCACGCGGATGTTCAGGCCGTCACGCTTGACCACATAGCGCTTCTGCATGACGCTGTCCTCCAGGCGCAGACGCCCGGTGATCTCGAAGTAGCTGGAGGTGACGCTGACATTGCTGCCCGGCGGCTGGGCGGCGTTGCCCAGCACGTTGGACACCTCGCCCGCGTCCTTGAATGGGTTGCGCTGGCGGTACTGCACCAGGCGGTCGGCCCGCCCCAGATCCACATCCAGAACGGCAGCCAGCACCTCGCGCGGCGCAGTGTTGAGGTTGACGGGCACCTGGTCGTCCACGATCAAGGTCACGTAGGGCCGCAGCCGCTCGGCCACGCCTGCATCCACCCCCAGCCACACGATCTGGTCCACCGTCTGCGGCATCACCGGCGCCTTCTGACGGCCCTCCTCGCCACCGAGCTTGGCCAGCATCTGCGGATCATCCGCCGCACGGCCAAGCCAGGCACGGCGCCAAGCCAGCGCCAGGGTATCGGCCACCGAAGGCGACATCGACAGGTACTCGCACAGGCGCTGCAAGGCCTGCAACTGGGCCTGGTCGATCTCGCCGGTGGAATCGACCAGCGACGCCAGGTTGAAGCGCGCCGCCACATCGTAGATCTGCCCGGACAGGAAGGCCTCTGGCCCTGAATCGGCGGTGTTCTCCTGGTCGGAGGCCAGGAAGCTGGAGATGCGCGCTTCGGCCAGCGGCACGGCCCAGGGCTCGCCCAGGTGGTCCACGGTGCGGCTGTCGGCGCGCAGGATCAAGCGCCCCCAGTCCAGCGCGCCGCGCAGGATCCATTGCGACTGCGCCACGCTGCGCTCGGCCGATTCCACCTGCACGGCCCGCCACTGCTGCCAGACCATGGACGAGGCGATGGTGACCACGATGGTGACGATGACCATCGCCGCCAGCAGGGCCGCGCCGCGCTGGTGCGTGCGTGGATGAAGAGACCAGGTGGTGCTACGCGACATGCCCGGCCTCAGTTCTGGTTGGGCTGGTAGGCCAGCGCCACATCACGGATGATGCTGCCCTCGAAGCCGCTGCCGGCCCCCATGGCCAGCACGCAGCGCACGCCACGCGGAATGGGTGGACGCCTGATCTGGATGCCCCCGGCGCTGGACTGACAGTTGGTCCATGCCCCGCCTCGATTGCAATACAGCTGCCACTGGTCGATGCCCACCAGGGCTTGCAGCGAACCGAGCTCATTGCCCTGGAAGGACATCGACCGCGTCCATTGCTCCTGCAGCTCGCCCACGGTGGTCACGGCCGGGCCTGCCCAGCGCACCCAGCGGCCGCTGCGCAGCGCCCACACCACCACCTGCATGCCGCCACCCGGCGCCCGGCGCGTCATGCGCAAGGTGCTGCCATCGAACAGCAGGGGCTCGACCGTCTGCGAATCCAGCACGGCCCCCAGATCGGCCTGCCATTGCGTCATCACCGACTGCAGCCGCAGCGTGCGCTGCACATTGCCATCGGCCACCTCACGGGCCTTGCTGATGCCCTCCACGCCCTGCCAGGCCATCAAGGCCATCACGGACAGGATGAGCAGGGCCACCATCACCTCGATCAGCGTGAAGCCGCGATGGCGCGACATGGTGGTGACGCGGCCAAGCCAGCGCAATGGAGCAAGACAGGCCATCGCTCAGTACCTCGGAACCACGGTGGACAGGTTCACGATGGACTGCCCCTGCTCGTCGAGCACCTGCGCATCGACGCGGCGGAAATCCGGATTAGGTGTGGCCCGCACGTGCTGCAGGCCCTTGAGCTGGCGCCCCAGTTGCTGGCACTGGAACTCGCCATCACCGGTGTTCGGGTAGACCTGGCTCAAGCGCAGTGCGGTGAGCTGGTTCTCGGCGCACCACTGCGCCACGGTCAGGTCGGCCAGGCGCTGGGCGTTCACCGTCAGGCCGCCAGCCGCCTTGAACCCCGCCGCCAGGGTGATGGCCACCACGGACAGCGCCACCAGCACCTCGATCAGGGTCATGCCGCGCGGGCGATGCGGAACATGGCGATGGCAACGGCGAATAAAGCAGCGTGGGGCCTCAGCGTACATTGGCCGCCTCCGCAGGCAAGCCTGCCGGGGCGTCATCCGCCCCCAGGATCGGTGCGAACGGCGACAGCCCATCGGTGCTGACCACCAGTTGCCGATCGCCCAGGCGCAGGATCAGGCTCTGCGCGCCGATCACGGGCTCCGGGCCCAGCACGATGCTGGTGGCCCCGACCACCTCGGCGCGCACATCGCGCTCCATCCATTGCAGGGAAGGTGCCAGGGCCGGCGGCAGCCCCAGGAACTGGTAGTCGGCGCCGGATTCGGCCCCCCGCGGGATCCACAGCACCGTCATGCCCCCGGCACGGGCCTGGGAGCGGGCTGATTCGAGCAAGGCCACCAGACGGGCCGCCTCACGCTCCAGCCGCGAGGTGGACGGATCCGGAATGGCGAAGCTGACCACCGCCGCCGTGATGGCGATGATCGCCACCACGACCATGAGCTCCAGCAGCGTGAAGCCGCGGCGCTTATTGCCAGGAGCCGATGTCGGCATCCTTGCCTTCGCCGCCGCTCTGGCCATCAGCGCCAAAGCTGAACACGTCGACGCCAGCGGCGTTCTTCACGCCCGGGTTGACGTACTGGTAATCATTGCCCCAGGGATCCTTGGGCAGCTTTTCCAGGTAAGGCTTCCAGTTGGCCGGGTTGGGCCCCGCCGAAGGCTTGACCACCAGGGCCTGCAGGCCTTGCTCGGCCGTGGGGTAGCGCTGGTTGTCCAGGCGGTACAGCTTGAGGGCCTGCATCAGGTTGGACACGTCGGTG
>CALAKR010000505.1 GCA_937923225.1 uncultured Aquabacterium sp.
ATCGCCGGGATGCTCACGCGCAAGGTGTTGCTGAGCCCAACGCCGAAGGCCTGCCACAGCGGCTGCTCCGCGCTGAACAGCCAGGGGCCGGTCTCACCGATGTCAAAGCCCGTGGGCTGACCTAGGAATTCGAACATCCGCGGGGCTGATGCCTGTCAGCGCAGGGGCGGCGGGTACATCAGCCCGCCCTGGTTCCACAGGCGGTTGAGCCCGCGCTGCAGCTTGAGCGACGAACCCTGGCCCACATTGCGCTCGAAGATCTCGCCGTAGTTGCCCACGGCCTTCACGGCACGCAGCGCCCACTCCTTGTCCAGGCCCAGCAGCTTGCCCATGTCTTCACCCCGGCCCACGAAGCGCTGGATGGCGGGATCGGGTTCAGCCTTGCGCTTGTCGATGTTGGCCTGGGTCAGGCCCAGCTCCTCCGCTTCGAGCAAGGCGTAGATGGTCCAGCGCACGATGGCCAGCCATTCGTCGTCGCCGCGTTTGATCATGGGGCCCAGCGGCTCCTTCGAAATCAACTCGGGCAGGATCAGGTAGTCATCGGGCTTGGGGGCTTCCTTGTTGCGCACCACGGCCAGCCCGGACACGTCCGTGCTGTAGACCTGGCAGCGGCCCGAGAAGAAGGCCTTGAACGCGGCCTCGAAGGTCTCGTAGACCACGGGCTTCAGGTTGAGCTGGTGGCGGCGGGAGTAGTCGGATACGTTCTTTTCCGTGGTGGTACCCGCCTGCACGCACACCTGCGCGCCCTTGAGCTGCTTGGCGCTGGTCACCTTGAACTTCTTGGGGATCAGGAAGCCCTGCCCATCGAAGTAGGTCACGGCCACGAAATGAAAGCCCAGCGAGGCATCGCGCGTGAGCGTCCATGAGGTGTTGCGCGACAGCAGGTCGACCTGCCCCGACTGCAGCGCCGCAAAACGTTGCTGCGAGTTCAGCGGGGTGTAGTTCACCTTCTCGGGCTTGCCCAGCACCGCAGCGGCCAGCGCCTTGCAGACATCCACATCCAGGCCCTTCCAGCGGTTGCCGGCCTCCGGGGCGGAAAACCCCATCACCCCGGTGCTCACGCCACAGCGCAGCTCACCACGTTGCTTGATGCCGTCGAGGACCTTCCCGGCCTGGGCCAGCCCTGACAGCAACATCAGGGTGAGCACCAGTGCCCCGCGCACCCACATCCGTGAAGGACTTGCGCAAACCGGACAAACTGTCATGACTATAGGGAAACCGTGCAGTAAGACACAGGTCGCAGCATAAGCGATGCCTGATATGTTGTCCTCCGACGGGATGACAGCATGATGGACAGGTCGACTTTGGTGACGGAAACATTGAACCGCGGCTTTGCCGGGCTCAGATTTCCTGCGCCCATCGAAGCGCGGTTCATCCAGGACAGCGCCGCCCAGCGGCTGCTGCTCATCCAGATTTCCGGGATCGCATCGGTCGTATTTTTCGCCGGCGTGCTGGCCGCCGATCTGTTCATGATCCCGGATCAGATGTCGCTGGCGCTGGCCCTGCGCGTGGGCATGTACGCGCCCATCTGCCTGGCAGGGCTATGGCTGTTGAGCCGCTTTGACTGGCCACGCCTGCGGGAGTGGGGTGCCACTGGGGCGGGCCTGCTGGCCGCCGCCATTTCGATCGTGCTCAGCCTGAGCAGCCATTCACCCCAGGCCCTGGCCCACCTGGTGATCCTCAACATGGTGGTGATCTACGCCACCATGATCGGCCGCTTCTGGCCGATGCTGGTGATGTGCGTGCTGATCGCCGCCGGCCACATGGCTGCGGTGCTCATCAAGGGCGAGCTGTTCAGCAGCCTGGGCATGGCGATGACCTTGCTGCTGCTGTCCACCATGGTTTTCACGCTGTATGGCAACTATGCGCTGGAGCACTCCGACCGCAAGGTCTACCTGCTCGACCAGCGCGAGGCTGCCCTGCAGGCCGAACTGGCGCAGACCAACGACACCCTGGCGCGCTCGGTCCGCACGGATCCACTCACGGGCCTGCCCAACCGGCGCCACTTCGATGATTTCATGGGCCAGGTGTGGGCCCATTCACAGGCACAGAGCACCTCCATGGCCCTGCTGCTGATCGACATCGACCACTTCAAGCGCTACAACGACTTGAAAGGCCATCCGGCCGGAGACCGCTGCCTGCACGACGTGGCAGAGACCCTCGGCGCCTGCGTGCGCAAATCAGGTGATCTGCTGGCGCGCTGGGGGGGCGAAGAGTTCGCCGTGGTGATGAGCAACACCTCCCTGGAATCCGCCACCGTGACGGCCCAGCGCATGGTGGATGCCGTGCGTGCCCGCGCGATCCCGCATGGCGCGTCGCCCAGCGGTTCGGTGCTCACCGTGAGCATCGGTGTGGCGGCACTGACGCCGGCCCTCAGCCACACGCCCGAGAACCTGGTCGAGCAGGCCGATGCCGCGCTGTACCTGGCCAAGCTCAACGGGCGGGACCGCGCCCAGGTCAGCCAGGGGCAGCCCCCCACCAGCATCAAGGCCCGCGCATGATCCCCGCCAGCATGAGCCGCGGCCTGCCCAGGCTGCGCTTCGAGTCAGCTGAGGATGAGCACCATTTCGACAAGGGCTCCCAGGCCTCGCGGTTGCGGTACTTCCTGATCAGCGGCTGGGTGTCTCTGCTGATCTTCAACGGCTTCCTGGTGGTGGACTGGCTGGTCAGCCCCGACGTGTTCGCGCTGGGCGTGCTGGTGCGCCTGATGATCTTCACCTCTTTCGGGATCGCCACCATGCTGGTGGCCTGGCGGTACCGGCCGGTGGTGCTGGCCCTGCCATCAGGCTTCGCCGAAGGCATGGTGGTCATGACCGGTGTGCTCGCGGCCCTGAGCGTGGCCGTCGTGCTGAGCAGCCCGGCCATGCGTGACAGCCATTGGTCGGTCCACTATCACGGTGGGTTCGTGCCGGTCATCATGTATGGCACCGTGGTCCAGCGCTTGCGGTTTCGCCATGCAGCGGTTTTCGCCGGCATCGTCCTGCTGATCCACTGGGCCTGCATGGCCACAGGGCCGCGCGAAGCCAATGCCCCTGTGATTCCGATGCTGCTGTTCGTCTCCTCCGTGGCGATGTACACCCTGATCATCAACTACCGGCTGGAGTACGAAGAGCGCCAGCAGTTCCTGCGGCACCAGCGGAGCCAGGTGCTGCTGGCACAGCTGGACCGCTCCCGCATCGAGCTTGAAAAGGCCTCGCGCTGTGATCCGCTGACAGGCGTGGCCAACCGCCGCGCCTTCGACCTGGCCATGCAGGAAGCCTGGGCGAACGCCGTGGCGCAAGGCACGCCCTTGTCACTGCTGCTGGTGGATGTGGACCACTTCAAGGCCTACAACGATTTCTACGGCCACCCGGCGGGCGACCAATGCCTGCGCACGGTGGCGCAGACGCTGCAGGCTGCCGTCAGCACCCACCAGGGGCTGGTAGCGCGGTGGGGAGGCGAAGAGTTCGCGGTGGTGTTGCCCGGCTGCGCCCTGGCCGAGGCGCAGGATGTGGCCGCGCGGGCCCGTCACGCCATCCAGGTGGCGGGCTTGCGGCATGAGCGGTCGCCCACTGCAGCCACCGTCACCACCAGCCTGGGCGTGGCCTCGGCCGTGCCCATCAATGGTGGAGACTGGGCCGAATTGCTGGCCCGGGCAGACGCCGCGCTGTACGAGGCCAAGCGGGGAGGGCGCAACCGCGTGAGCACGCTGCACCGCCCCGAGATGCTCGCCAGCTAGCCGAGCATCTGCGGCAGGTTCACAGGCGCAGCTTGCCCGTGAGTGATTGCCACAGCATCACCCAGTCGCCCATGAAGCTGTAGAGAGGGTACTCGAACGTGGCAGGCCTGTTCTTCTCGAACACGAAGTGCCCGACCCAGGCAAAGCCGTAGCCGGCCAGCGGTGCGGCCAGCAACCACAACCATGAGCCGGTGATGAAGGCCGTGGCCAGCACGCCCAGCACCAGCAGCGAGCCCACCAGATGCAGGCGGCGGCAGGTGAGATCCTCGTGCTGAGACAGGTAGAACGGGTAGAACTCGCGGAACGACTGATAGCGGTTCATGGGGGACTCCTCGGTGTGCCCCTTTCAAAACGGGGCTCTTTGACGCTTGGCGACAGGCATAGGCTGCGGGCAATCGGCAGGCCCACCTGATCAATGATCCTCAAGGCCACAGCTTGCAAGCGCTCGTGCATAAAATCAAATGAACAAATACCGAAGAAGCCATGAAATGAAAGAATGCCATGCTGGGGTCTGACATCACCTACTTCGTGGCCGCAGCCACCGCAGGCAGCCTGGGCCGTGCCGCCGAGCAACTGGGCATGACCCAGCCGGCCCTGACCAAGGCCATCCAGCGCCTGGAGGCACGGCTGGGTGTGGGGCTGTTCCATCGCACGCCCCGCGGCCTGGAACTGACCGATGCCGGCCAATCCTTCCTGCGGCGCTGCCAGACGGCCTCCGGCCTGATGGACGATGCCGTGCAGGAAGCGCGTGACATCGGCGGCGGTCACGCGGGGCTGCTGCGCCTGGGCATGAGCCCGGCCAGCGCACACTTCACGCTCAATGCATTGTTCCCACGGCTGCGGCAGGAGCGCCCGGCGGCCGTGCTGCAGCTGCACACGGCGTTCGGCGATGCCTTGCTCGATGCCCTGCTGCGGCAAGAACTGCACCTGGCCGTCTGCCCGCTGCCGGCCGAACTGCCCCCGGAGGTGGAAGGCGAACCGTTGTACGACGACACCTTCAGCGTGGTCTGCCACGAAAGCCATCCCTTGGCAGAACACACGGGTCAGCTGGAGCTGGCGGATCTGATGCAGTACGAGTTCGCCGCCTCCGGCAAGCATGAGTTCGCTCGGCAGATGATCGAGCGCGCCCTGGCCGGTGCCGATTTGCCTTTGCCGCGCGTGGTGGTCGAAGCCAACACGCTGGAGGCCCTGGTGCACATCGTGGCCTGCGGAGGAGGGCGCCTGCTCACCGTGCCGCCCCGCAGCGCCTTGCCGCCATCGGCCATCCCTGCCAAGCTGGTGTGGCGGCCATTGACGTTGCCGGGCGTACAGCGCCGCATCGGCGTCCTTCGGCCACGCCATACGCCATCGCCCATGGCGCAACGGGCCACGGAACTGCTGCGCGAGGCCGCCAGCCACCACCGCTGACGGGCCGATCCGATCCGGTCAGGCGCATGACCCTGCACCCCCTTGCAGAAAGGTGGATACCCGCATTGACGTTAACCCTAGGCCGGAACAGGATCAGAGA